>JBDSJB010000125.1:0-8660 GCA_039917665.1 Binatia bacterium | reverse complement strand
CCATCCCCGACCCGCCCGCCTGCTGCGTCATCATCATCATCGATCATCGACGCTGTCGGTTCGGCAGTGCGAGCCTGCGCGCTCGATCGTCCTTACTGTGATGCATCGCCGGTGAGTGGGTCGGGGAGTGCTCCGGTGAGCCGCAGCTCGCGTGTGCGCCGGCCACGGTGGCAGCGGCAAGTTGTCAGCGCTGGGTGGAGGAGACCCGGCGACCGTAGGAGCACTCCCCGACCCACTCACCGGCGACACCGCCGCCTCAGACCGCGGTATCCCCAACAGACTGAGACACTACGAAGCGCCCGACGACTATCGGCTGCCGGAATCCCCGTGCTACAACTGCCCGCGTGATCCACGATCGCGCGATCTACGCCGAACGCCGGCGCGCGTTCATGAGCAAGATGGAGCGCGGGGTCGCCGTCTTTCGCGCCGCGCCAGTCGCCGTCCGCTCGCACGACGTCGACTATCCCTACCGACAGGACAACGACCTCCTCTACCTCACCGGCTTCACCGAACCGGAGGCGACCTGCATCCTCGCCCCGGGCACCGAGTTTCCGTTCACGCTGTTCGTCCGTCCGCGCGACAAGGACAAGGAAATCTGGAACGGCATTCGGGCCGGCGTCGACGGCGCCCGCAACGCCTACCGCGCCGACGCGGCCTATCCCATCGAAGAGCTGGCGGAGCGCCTGCCGAAGATGGTCGAGCACGCGCCCGTGCTGTACTTCGCGCCGGGCCGCGACGTCGCCTTCAACCAGCGCATGATGGATCTCTTCGCGTGGGCGCGCGACAACCGCGCCCGCAGCGGCGCTGGGCCACGCGGCGTGCTCGATCCGGGCACGATCCTGCACGAGATGCGGCTCTTCAAAGGCGTGGAGGAGGTCGGCGCGCTGGAGCGCGCCATCGCGATCGCCGCCGAAGCCCACACCGCCGCCATGCGGGAGACGCGGCCGGGCCTCTTCGAGTACGAGATCGAGGCGCTGGTCGATTACACGTTCCGGCGCCGCGGTGGGTCCGGACCGGCCTATCCGTCGATCGTCGCGTCGGGTCACAACGCAACGATTCTGCACTACGTCGAGAACGACCGCCGCATGGACGACGGCGATCTCCTGCTGATCGACGCGGGCGCGGAATGGGGCGGCTATTGCGCCGACATCACCCGCACATTTCCCGTCGGGCGGAAGTTCTCCGATCGGCAACGGGCGCTCTACGAAGTGGTGCTCGCGTCGCAAGAGGCCGCGATCGCCGCGGTGAAACCCGACGTGGCCTTCGACGCGCCCCACAAGGCCGCGCTCGACGTGCTGGTCGACGGCCTGATCGAGCACGGCCTCCTGACGGGCACACGCGACGCCGCGATCGAGAGCACCAGCTACCGCACGTTCTTCATGCACCGCACCAGCCACTGGCTCGGCATGGACGTCCACGACGTCGGCGTCTACCACGTCGGTGACGGTCCCCGGGCGCTCGCGCCAGGCATGGTACTGACGATCGAGCCTGGCCTGTACGTACCGCCCGATTGCGAGACCGTCGACGCCGGTTGGCGCGGCATCGGCATCCGCATCGAGGACGACGTGCTCGTGACCGATGACGGCGCGCGCGTGCTCTCCGCGGCGGTACCGAAGACGGTCGCGGCGATCGAGGCACTACGCACCGAGCCGTAGCAGACCGTCCGGACGCCCGGGCGACGAGCGTCGCACTCGTTCTCGTCGTCGCCGCGTTTGCGTTGCGTCTCGCGTGGGGACTCGCCGCCGGAGTGACGCCGGGAGGGAGCGGCCTCGACGACGCGCTCTGGTACCACGAAAGCGCGCAGCTGATCCTCCGCGGTAACGGCTACGTGAGCCCCTTCACCTTGCAGCCGACCGCGATGTGGCCGCCGGGGTATCCGGCGGTGCTGGCACTGGGGTACCGGCTGTTCGGCGCATCGCCGGCGACGGCCGTCGCGCTGAATGCCGTCTTCGGCGCCGTGACGTGCTGGCTCGTATGGCAACTCGGGCGCCGACTCGTAGGCGTCAAAGGCGCGCTCGTCGCGACGGCACTGCTCGCGGCCTTTCCGAGTCACGTTTTCTTCGCGGCGCTCGCCCTTTCCGAGACACTCTTCACCTGCCTCGTGAGCGGTCTTCTCCTGGCGGCAGTGGCACTCGGCGATCGGCCCGCACCCTACGCGCTCGGCGGGTGGATCCTGTGGGGCGCCGCCGCGGGCGCGACGGGGCTCGTGCGCTCCGAAGCGATCGCGCTCGCCGCCGCGCCCGCGCTCGCCCTCGCATCGCTCGGGGCGTGGCGGGCGAGCGGACGCGTCCTCGTCGCCACCGTGTTTGGCGCGCTCCTCGCCCTCACGCCGTGGATCGTCCGCAACGTGCAACTCTTTGGTGTCGTCGTCCCGACCAGCACGAGCTTCGGTCGCACGCTCTGGATCGGCCACAACCCGCTCGCCACCGGTGGCATGACCGTCGCGATCAACGACGCGATGCAGGCACTCCAGGTTCGGCGAGGCCCCTTCGAATGGAGTCCGGCCGGCGGCCTTGCGATGGATCGCATGCTCCTCGACGACGCCCTGGCGTTCGCCGTTGCCCATCCGCTCCGTGAGCTCGCCCTCGTGCCAGCCCGTGTGTACCACCTCTTTCGCGGCGACCACGTCTGGCAGGCTTGGTATCACCCCGGCACGCCGCAAGTGGCGCCGTCCGACACCGCGCGCCGCCTGCTCGGCCGCATCGGCGACGGCTACTACCTCGTGGTCGGCATCGTGGCGGTGGCGGGCTGGCTCTTTCGCCGCCCGAGTCGGGCCGCGGCCTGGCGCCAGCTCGACGTCGCGTGCATCGTCTGGATCGGCATTTTCGCCCTCGTCTACGGCGATCCGCGCTTTCATCACGTCCTGATGCCGATCGGGTGTCTGCTGGCTGCGACGGCGCTCACCCGCGACGCCCGAGAGCCCCGTGCCGCACGAACGGCCTGAGCGCGGTTGGGTCACGGTGCTGGTCGCGTGCAGCGCCGGCGCCGCCGTCGCGCTCGCGCTCGCCAACGTGGCCACACTCGCGCACGGGCGCGAGGTGGCGCGACTCAGCGATCTGCGGATGCTCGCGGACCTCCGCGCCCGCCTCGACGCCCTCGACGTGCGCTTGCTGCCGGCGCTGCCGGAGATCGTGCACGCTTTTTTTCGCCTGCACGCGACCGCGCCGCTGATGGAGTTCGCCGCGCTCGCGGTGCTGACCTATCTCGCGTTGGCGGCGCCGTTCGTGCTGTTGGCCCTGCTTCTCGCCGCGCCGTTCATCCGAGCCCGCTCACACGACGGCGAGGCCTGGCCCTTGGGCTTGCCGTTCGCCGTCGGCGCGGCGGTGCTGGTGCCGATCGTCGCGCATCGCTTGAGCCTGCTGAACGCGCTCGGTCCATTGACCATCACCGGCGTGAGCCTTCTGGTCGCGTTCAGCGCCTGGTGGCTCGCCACCCGACTCGTGCGCTCGCGGGCGGTGATCCGAGGCCTGGTCGGCATGGCGACGGTGGTCGCGCTCGGCGGCGGCGCCTTCGCGCTATTCGGCACGGCGTACTTCGCGCTCGCACCGAGGCCCGCGGAGTTGGCCCGCCCGCTCCCACCCCCGGACACGCCGAATGTGCTTCTCGTCTCGATCGACACGCTCCGGCCCGATCATCTCGGCTCGTACGGCTATCGCCGCGACACGAGCCCGACGATCGACGCGCTCGCCGCCGAAGGCGCACGCTTCGCGACCGTCGTCTCGCCGACGTCGTGGACGCTGCCCGCTCACATGACGTTGCTGACGGCGCTTCCGCCGGAGATTCATGGCGTCGTCGAGGACCGCTTTCGCTTGGGCACCGACGTGACGACGCTCGCCGAGGTGTTGCGCGATCGCGGCTTCGCCACGGCGGGCTTCGTCTCGGGACCCTACCTCGACGCCGGCTACGGCTTCGCGCGCGGCTTCGATCACTACGACGACTATAGCGCCGTCCGCATCTCGGCGTGGGCGACGCATCGCGCCCGCACGTCGCCCGCCCTCGTCGACGTCACCGGGCGATGGCTCGACGCGTGGCACGGCCGAGCGGAGCGGCGGCCGTTCTTCGTCTTCGTCCACATGTGGGACGTGCACTACGACTTCAACCCGCCGCCGCCCTACGACACGATGTTCGATCCCGACTATCGCGGGACGATCACCACCGAAGATTTCCAGACCGGCACCGCCGTCCACCTCGGGATGGATCCGCGCGACCTCGAGCACGTCATCGCGCTCTACGACGGCGAGATCCGCTACACCGACGAATGGCTGGGACGACTGATCGATCGCCTGCGCGGGCTCGGCGTGCTCGACGACACGATCGTCGCCGTCACCTCGGACCACGGCGAGGAGTTCTTCGAGCATGGCCGCAAGGGCCATCACCAGACGCTCTACGACGAGAGCATTCGCGTGCCGCTGGTGCTGCGCAATCCCGCCCGCGTGCCCGCCGGCTCCGTGATCCCCAACCTCGTGCGCCTCGTCGACGTCGCACCCTCCCTGCTGGATCTCACGGCGACCCCGGCCCCTCCCGGCTTCGGGCTCGACCCGAGCCTCAAGCCCTACGCCGGCCAGTCGTTCGAGCCGCTCCTCACGACGGCGCGGCCCGTCCTACCGCTACCGGCCTTCGCGAGTCTCGAGCCCCAGGGCTCCAAAGCGGTGCGGAGTGAAGACCGCAAGCTCCTCGTCAGTCCCTGGTCGCTGCCGCACGACGAGCTCTTCGACCTCGCCAGCGACCCCGGCGAACGCACGAACCTCGCGGCCAGCGATCCGACGACCACGGCCGCGCTGCACGCGATGCTGGCCGGGTGGAAAGACACCGCGGCCGTGGCCGCCAAAGCCGCCGACGCCGCGACGATGGACGAGAATCACAAAGCGGCGCTCCGCGCGCTCGGCTACTTGCAGTAGCGGGGAGGCGTCAGCGCGCGGCGGACGCGAGCGCGTAGCGCGCCAGCAGGCGGACGCCGAAGCCGACGCCGCCGCGCGGCGCGTTCGGAATGTCGCGATCCGTGAAGCCAACGCCCGCGATGTCCATGTGCGCCCACGGCACGCCCGCCACGAACTCTTGCAAGAAGAGCCCGGCGTGGATGGCGCCGCCGTACCCGCCCGTCGCCACGTTGGCCAGATCGGCGACGCTACTCTCCAAATCGGCGCGGTAGTCGCGGACCAGCGGCAGCTCCCAGAGACGCTCGCCGCCTTGCTTCCCCGCGGCGACGAGCGCCGCGATCAGCTTGTGGTCGTTGCCCATGATGCCGGCGATCCGGTTGCCGAGCGCGCTCCGCACCGCGCCCGTCAGCGTCGCAATGTCGACGAGCGCGTCGGGTTTGTCGGCGACGGCGAGGCCGAGCGCGTCGGCCAGCACGAGACGGCCCTCGGCGTCGGTGTTCAACACCTCGATCGTCTTGCCCGACGGTGTACGCACGATGTCGCCCGGCTTGATCGCCGACCCGCCAGGCATGTTCTCGCTCATCGGCACGTACGCCCGCACCTCGGCGGCCGGCTTCAACGCCGCGAGCGCGAGCATGGCGCCGAGCACCGCCGCGCCGCCCGCCATGTCGCGCTTCATGTGCTCCATGCCGTCGGGACGCTTGAGGGACAGGCCGCCGCTGTCGAAGGTGATGCCCTTGCCGACGAGCGCGAGTCGACGCGGGTTCAGCGACGGTCCCGCCGGCCCGCCACGACGCACGATCGACGGCGCGTCACGACGCCCCACCGCCGGTCGATACGTGACGCGGACGAGCCGCGGCTCTTCCACGCTGCCGCTCGACACGCCGAGGATCGCGCCCATGCGGAGCTTCCGCATCGCGGCTGGTCCGTCGACGGTCACCTCGAGCCCCGCTTTCGTGAGCACGCGTTCGGCGTCGGCCGCGAACGCGGTCGGGGTCAGCACCGCGGCGGGCTCGTTGATCCAGAGCCGAGCCTGATTCGTCGCACCGGCGAGGATCTCACCGGTGCGGACGGCGCGCCGCAGCTCGGGATCGCGCGGGGCCACGAGGCTCGCGAGCGTGATGGTGGCGATCTCGACCCGGTCGCGATCGTTGCGATAGCTGGTGAATCCGTACCCCGTCAGCATTGCGCCTTCGACGAAGGCACCGAACGCCTCCGGCCGCTCGATCGGGAGCCGCGTCGGCTCGGCGAGAAACGCGACCGCGACGTTCCGCGCCCGAGTTTCGCGCGCGCGGGCGATCGTCTGATCGCCGGCGCGGCGATACGCGTCCGCGACCGTCGTCGCCGTGCTGGCCCCGACGCCGACGAGCGCCACCGGCTTGTCGCCCCGTCCGCCGCCGCGGAGTAGCAGCGAGGTCCCCTCGGCCCCCGTGAAGCGCGCGCGCTCGAGCGCCCGCACCGTCGCCGGGCCGGCGCTCTTGGCCGTCTTCAAGCGTGCGAGCTTGTCGCTCGCGACGATCAGGACCACGAGCTCGGCCTCGACGCGCTCGACCGGCATATCGCTGAGACGAATCTTCATGACGGCCCCCCGGCATCGGTCGCGTGCGCGCGCAAGTATCCGAGCACGAGCGTCTGCTCGTCGTCGGTGAGCGGCGTGACGCCGCGCCGTCGCATTGTCTCGCGCATGCGGTTCATCTGCACTTCCCACATTGCCGACGTCAGCGCACGCGGCTCGTGCAGCGCGTGACACGTGCCGCACTTGGTCTGATACAGCTGCGCGCCGGGAGAATCGGGATCGGGGAGCGCGTGCGTGCATCCCGCAACGGCGGCCAACATCCCAGCCGCAACGACCCACCCCGTGCCCTGCATGCGCGGTTCGGGTATCCGGAACGAATCGCGTTGACAAGCGAGGGCCGCTCACGGCACGCATCGCTCTCGGAGGTCTTCACGCATGGACATCGGGGCCACAGCCAACGCCAAGAACACTCCCGATCGCACCGCGATCGTATTCGACGATACGCGCTTCAGTTGGCGTGAATGGAACGCCCGCATCAACCAGCTGGCGCACGCGCTGACCGGCTTCGGTCTGCAACGCGGCGACAAGGTCGCCGTCATGCTGCACAACTGTCATCAGATCCTGGAGGTCGGGCAGGCGGCGGTGAAGACCGGTCTCGTGACGGTCCCGCTCAACTACCGCCTCCGCGGGCGCGAGATTCAGTACATCGTCGACAACTCCGATGCGCGCGCGCTGATCGTCGGCGAGGAGTTCCTCCCCGAGATCCAACCGATCCTCACCGACATGCGGGGCATCGTCGAAGGCGGCCACGTCATGGTCGGACGCGGCATGGCGCCGACGCCGTTCCGCGACTACGAGGGGTTCATTGCGTCCCAGCCGGCCAGCGACCCGGTCGACGCCGCTCCACCCGGCATCAACGCGATGGTGTACACGTCGGGCACCACGGGGCGGCCAAAAGGCGTGTATCGCCCCGGCGGCATCGACCCCGCGGTGATTCTGGCCGTCGTACAGGGCTTCGGACTGCAACCGGGGAACGAGGTCCACATCGTGCCGGCGCCGCTCTACCACAGCGCACCGTCGCTCGGCGCGATGCTGACGATCGCGCTCGGGGGCACGCTCGTGATCATGGACAAGTTCGACCCCGAGCAATTTCTCGCGCTGACCGAGCGCGAGCGCGTCACGTCGACCTTCGTCGTCCCGACGATCGTGAAACGCATCCTCGCGCTCCCCGACGAGGTGAAGCGCCGCTACGATCCGTCGTCGCTGCGCTCGCTGATCGTCGGCGCCGCGCCCTTCCCCGTCGAGACCAAGAAAGCGGCGATCGAGTACTTCGGCGACTGCCTCTACGAGTACTACGGCTCGACCGACGCCGGCCTGAACACGATCCTGTCACCGTCCGAGCAGCGCGCCCGGCCGTCGAGCTGCGGCAAGCCCGTCGGCGACAGCGACATCCGCATCCTCGACGACGACGGCAACGACGTGCCCACGGGCGAGGTCGGCAACATCTACATCACCAACACGCTCGTGAAGGCGATGACGTACTACAAGGATCCCGAGAAGACGCGCGAGGCCTTCCGCGGCGACTACATGACCGTCGGCGACATGGGCTATCGCGACGCCGAGGGCTATCTCTTCATCGTCGACCGCAAGACCGACATGGTGATCTCGGCGGGCGTCAACATCTATCCGGCCGAGGTCGAAGAGGTGCTGCACGAGCATCCCGCCGTGCTCGACGTCGCGGTCATCGGCGTGCCGAACGAGGACTGGGGTGAGGAGCTCAAGGCCCTCGTGCAGCTCCGGCCCGGCGCGACGGCGAGCGCCGACGACCTCATCGATTTCTGTCGCACGCGCATGGCCGACTACAAACGGCCGCGCAGCGTGGACTTCGTCGCGGAGGTACTGCGCAATCCGTCCGGCAAGCTGCTCAAGCGCGAGATTCGCGCGCCGTACTGGGAAGGTCGCGAGCGGCGGGTGTGAATGAAGCGGAGCCCGGAGGAGCCTGACGCCCCTCCGGACTCCGAGTGTCACGTCATTGCTCGATCGTGCAGCCCGAGCCGTTGCAGACATGCGACGGGAGCGCTTGGAGCGTGCCGCAGGATCGAGCACGACGACCATCATGCGTCGAGTCGTCCGGCTCTCTTGTAACTTCGGTGCTTCGACCGCGACGTGGCGCGAACGTCAGTGCCCGGGTTCGAGGACGACGACCGGAATGCGGCGCGTCGTCCTCTGCTCGTACTCCGCATAGCTCGGGGACGCGCGCACCAGCT
>JBDSJB010000124.1:0-3270 GCA_039917665.1 Binatia bacterium | reverse complement strand
GAGCCCGAGCCCGAGGCCGACGCTGCGCTCGCGGCCGTTCTCGGCGCGCGTGAACGGATCGAAGAGATTCGGTAGGAGCGCGGGCGGAATGCAGCCGCCGTTGCGGATCTCGATGGAGACGTGGTCGGCGTCGCCGGCGATGTCGATCACGATCGGGGTGTCGGCCGTGCCGTGCTGGACGGCGTTGCCGACGAGGTTGCTCAGCACCTGCGAGATCCGGTCGCGATCCCACGTGCCGTGGGGATCGCCGGCCTGGCGCAGCTCGATGCGCGCGGCGGCCGTCGGCTCGAGCTCGGCGAGCACCATCTTCGCCACCTCACCGAGGTCGCCGGCGCCGGGCAGGATGGGGATGCCGCCCTGCAGGCGTGCGCGGGCGAAATCGAGCAGCTGCTCGATCAGGCGTGCCATGCGGCGCGACGCGCGCTGCATCGTGTTGGCCATGCGCGCCGCGACGGCCGCGTCGTCGGGTTTGCCGAGAATCACCTGCGCGCCGAGCTCGATGCTCTGGAGCGGGCTCCGCAGATCGTGGCCGAGGACGGCGACGAACATGTCGCTCAGGCGCAGCATCTCCTTCAGCTGCGTCAGCTGCTCGGAGAGCTGGCGACGCTGACGGTGCAGCTCGACGAAAGTCTGCACCTTGCTCCGCAGGAGCTTCGGCTCGACAGGCTTCATCAAGAAGTCGACCGCGCCCGTTTCGTAGCCTTTGAAGATGCGCGCCGGCTCACCGCTGACGCCGGTCACGAAGATGATGGGCACCGTCCGCGTGCGCTCCGTGCCGCGCATCAGCTCGGCGAGCTCGACGCCGTCCATGCCGGGCATGTTCACGTCGACGAGCGCGAGGGCCACGTCGTGCGCGAGCAGTGCTTCCAGCGCTTCGGGGCCGGAACGCGCGGTGACGCAGCGGAACCCGTCGCGCTCGAGGTAGGCCTGCAGCGCGAGCGTGTTGTCCGCGACGTCGTCGACCAGGAGAATCGCCACCTCGTCGAGTCGCATCGTCATGCGTCCCTCGCGACGTGCGGCGCGGATCGACTCGGCAGTGCGGCCAGTGCCTCCACCATTTCGGCGCTCGTGAGCGCCCGCGCGTCCGGCGCGTCGCGCAGAGCTGCGCTCGGCATGATCGGCGCGAGATAGAAGACCCACACGATACCGAGCGGCGTCACGAAGTCGCCGAGGAAGACGGCGAGCACGAGCGCCAGAATGGAAGCGATCAGCGGGCGCGACGCCGTGAGCTCGAACGGACGCATGCGTGAACGCTGGAGCGTAGGGCCCGTGGCGTTACTAGTCTACTGTCCGCTCACCGACGGGATCGGGATGCCGCGCCCGAGCAGCCACGCCACGAACATGCTCCCGAAGACGAGGTCGCCCACCGCCGCCACGGGCGCGTGGATCGGGAGCTCGCCCGTCAGCCAGAACGCCGCCAGCAGACCGAAGAACGCAAGCTTCCCCGCGCCTGCGATCGCGATGAAGAGCGGGTCGGCACGCTCCCTGAGGCCGGTGTACAGGTAGCCGAGCCCGAAGAGCCCGACGAACGAGCCGATGATGAGGAGGTAGAGCGAGTGGGTCCCCGGCGGCAACCCGACGAGCGCTCGGAGCGGCGCGCCCCACGGCGTGAAGGCGAACGCGCCGAAGGCGTTCATGCCCGAGGTCGCGAGAAGGGCGCGCGACATCCATTTCGGCAGCCTGGTCAGGCTGCTCCCCTCGCCCCGCCCGCTGGGCGCACCGCCGCCCCGACCGCGACCGCTGCAACCGTCGCCACGGTCAGCGCCGTCGACACCGTCAGCGCCATGCGAACACCGGCTGCTCGAAATGATCGACGCGCGTCGGCCGGCCGTGCAGGCCGACTTCGCGGAGTTGGTAGACGATCGCCGCCGTCGGCGCATGGACGTGGTGGCCGATCATCGCGATCGAGATCACCGGGCGGTCGCTCTCGGGGATCTGCCGCAGGTGCGGGACGTCGGGATGCTCGAGCACAGTCAGTGGTACGCGGTGCACCGACGCGACCTCGCTGGGATCCGGCGCGAGGATCGGGTTTTCGCCCGCCCACACCACGACCGGCGTGATCACGTAGCCGGAGCGCGTCGGGTAGTCGTCGAGCACGCCGAGCACCGCCGAGGGCGCGGCGCAGAGTCCGACCTCTTCCTCGAGCTCGCGGAGCGCCCCTTCGATCGCCGTCTCGCCGGGCTCGACGCGTCCGCCCGGCAGCGCCCATTGTCCCGCGTGCGCCGAGAGCCGTGGCGCGCGGCGCGTGAGGAGAAAGCACGCAGCCTGGTCGTCATCGGCGACGAGCGTCACCGCGACCGCCGCGTGCCGGCGGCCATCGAGCGGGATCGCGATTCGGTCGTGCGCATCGAGATGCGCGCGCACCGATGAGGCGAGCGCGGGACCAAAAGGCGGGAGCGGCAGCATGACCCGTTGGCCTAGCGTATAAGGCGGGCGGAGGTCGATCCGATGAAAGCCATGCGCGTGCATCAGACTGGCGGCCCCGAGGCGATGCAACTCGACGACGTGCCGACGCCGGAGCCCGGTACCGGCGAGGCTGCGATCGATGTCGCGGCGATCGGCGTGAACTTCATCGACGTCTACTTCCGGACCGGCCTCTACAAAGCGCCGTTGCCGATGACGCTCGGGCTCGAAGCGGCGGGCACCGTGCGAGCTGTCGGCGCGGGCGTCGAGGCGGTGGCCGTCGGCGACCGGGTCGCATGGACCGGCGTACCGGGCGCGTATGCCGAGACGGCGCTCGTACCGGCGAACCGGCTCGTGCAGCTGCCGGCGCCACTCTCGTTTCGCGACGGCGCCGCCGCGATGCTGCAGGGCATGACGGCGCACTACCTCGCGGGCTCGACCTATCCTTTGCAGGCAGGCGACACGTGCCTCGTGCACGCCGCCGCGGGTGGCGTCGGCCTCCTGCTCTGCCAGGTTGCGAAGCGGCGTGGTGCCACCGTCGTCGCGACTGTGTCGACGGAAGCCAAAGCCGAGCTCGCTCGCGCCGCCGGCGCCGATCACGTCATCCTCTATTCCAAGGAAGACTTCGTCGACGGCGTCCGGCGCGCGACTGGCGGCGCCGGCGTGCATGTCGTCTACGACGGCGTCGGCGCCACCACGTTCGAGAAAGGCCTCGACTGCCTCCGACCGCGCGGCATGATGGTGCTCTTCGGCGCTGCCAGCGGTCCCGTCCCGCCCTTCGACCTCGGCCAACTGAGCACCAAGGGCTCGCTCTACGTCACGCGCCCGACCCTGTTCACCTACATCATGGACGACGCCGAGCTCCAC
>JBDSJB010000123.1:0-3951 GCA_039917665.1 Binatia bacterium | reverse complement strand
TACGTCGAGGAGCAGGAGACGATCGAGGGTGCGCCCCATCTCCGCGACGACGATCTCGCCGTGTTCGACTGTGCCTTCCGGCCGCAGCGAGGCACGCGCACCATCCACTA
Organism: Binatia bacterium; assembly: GCA_039917665.1. Classification (GTDB taxonomy): domain Bacteria; phylum Desulfobacterota; class Binatia; order UTPRO1; family UTPRO1; genus UTPRO1. The sequence continues at coordinate 3,841 of JBDSJB010000123.1, read as the reverse complement.
TCTGGGCCACATCCGGATGATGGGCGCGGCGCAGCCGTTCATTTCTGGCGCCATCTCGAAGACCGTCAATATGCCTGCCGACGCGACCGTCGAGGACATCACCGCGGCGTACATCGAAGCGTGGCGCGACGGGCTGAAGGCGATCGCGATCTATCGGGACGGGTGCAAGCAGACGCAGCCGCTCAACACCGGGAAGAGCGTCGAGGTCGCCAAGCTCGTCGAGGCGAAGCCGACGCGCCGGCGGCTGCAGAACGATTGCAAGTCGGAACGACACAAGTTCGAGATCGCAGGGCACGAGGGCTACATCCACGTCGGGTTCTACGAGGACGGCTCGCCGGGCGAGATCTTCATCAAGATGGCCAAGGAGGGCAGCACGATCTCCGGCTTGATGGACACGATCGCCACGTTGACCTCGATGTCGTTGCAGTACGGCGTGCCGCTCGAGGTGCTGGTCAACAAATTCGCGCACGTGCGCTTCGAGCCATCGGGGTTCACCAAGAATCCCGAGATCCCGATGGCGAAGTCGTTGACCGACTACATCTTCCGCTTCCTCGGCGCGCGTCACCTCTCGCCGGAGCAGCGGCAGGAAGTCGGGTATGCCGAGGTCGTCGTGCCCGAGCGGACGGCTGCGCGTGCGGAGGTCGAAGCCCCGCGTTCGAACGTCGTCAGTTTCAGCCCGCAAGCCGACGCGCCGAGCTGTTCGGACTGCGGCGCGATCATGGTGCGCAATGGCAGTTGCTACAAATGCCTCAATTGCGGCTCGACCAGCGGATGTTCTTGAGGCCTTAACGAGTGTCCAGCGTCGCGATGGCTCCGGAGCGTCGCGACGTGGAGGGGAACCGGGAATAGGTGGGGGACTGAGGTGGTGACTGGATTCCCGGAGCTCCGTTGTTGTGGTGGCCGGGGGAGAGAGAGCCGGTACGTGCGCGACACGTACCGGCTCTCTTCGTTTCTCGACGTGAGCGCGAGAACGTTCGCTCACTTGACAGCGAAAAGCGGCCCCCTATAAGGGCGGCATGCAAACGAGGGTCTCTGCATGGCCGACACGCTGAAGTTCACCAACGATCATCTCTGGCTTCGCATCGACGGAACGCGCGCGCATCTCGGGATCTCCGAGCATGCGCAGGGCGAGCTCGGCGAAATCATCGCCGTCGAGCTTCCCGACGTCGGCGATGAAGTCGAGAAGGGTGAATCGTTCGGTGAGCTCGAGTCCGTGAAGACCGTCAACGAGCTGATCGCACCGATCTCGGGTCAAGTGGTGGCGATCAACACCGAGCTCGACGATCATCCGACCATCGTCAACGAAGACCCGTACCACGAGGGTTGGCTGATCGAGGTCGAGCTGAACGACAGCGCCGAGCTCGAGACGCTGCTCGACGCGGACGAATACGACGAGCTGATCTCCGGCGAGGAAGAGGCGTGAAGCTCGGGCTTCGGCCCGGGCTGGTCACTCTCGCGCTTTCTCTCCTCACTGCCTCGGCAGCAGCAGCTGATACGGCGCGCCCCGCTCTCGACGAATGGCTCGGCAGCCGTGGCATCCGCGATACGCGCGTTCTCGCCGCCTTCGCTGCGGTTCCGCGCGACGTGTTTCTCGCTTCGGACGGCCCGGACCGTGCCTTCGACGACAAGCCGCCCCCGGCCGGCTCCGCGCAGGTGATCTCCCAGCCCTACTTCCTGGCCCGGATGATCGAGCAGCTCTCGCTGAAGCCCGAGTCGCGCGTGCTCGAAGTAGGAACGGGAACGGGCTACACGGCCGGTCTTTTAGGGCAGCTCGCCAGCGAGGTCTTCTCGGTCGGCGTGATTCCGGAGCTCGCGACGACCGCCCGGCTTCGACTGACGCGTGAGGGCTACCAGAACGTTCATGTGAAGCTCGGGGACGTCGCCCTCGGGTGGAAAGAGTACGGCCCTTACGATGCGATCTTCGTCAGCACGATCGCGTCGCGCGTCCCGCCCACCCTCATCGAGCAACTGGTCGAAGGCGGCGTCTTGGTGATGACAGTTGGGCCGCCCCGGGGCCGGCAAGTGCTGATCAGGGGCGTGAAGAAGGGCTTCAAGCTGCACGCGAAGGAAGTTTCCGAGCTTCGTCCGGCGACGAGCGACGAGCGTGGTGCGGGCGGTCAGCGGAAGCGCTCGGACGGTGCGGCCTCACGAGGCAGCGACCGCGCGAACGACGTCAGGGACGAGGGTCCGGCGCGGAACCCGAACGAGACCCAAAGCGGTAGATGACCTCGCCTGGGCGCGTAAACCCCAATTGCTCGCGCGCAAGGCGCTCGAGGGTTCGATCATCGGTTCGCAACCGATGGATGCGGCCACGTAACTGTTCGTTCTCGTGCAGTAAGAGTGCGATTCGATGACTGAGCTCGTCCTGCTCGGCGTCGAGCGCACGCAGATGCAGCAATCCACGACTGCCGAACACCACGGCTGCGAAGAGGACCGCGGTAGCAGTCGCGGCGATGGCGAGCGCGACCCGTTGGCGTAAGAGCCCAATCGCCGGAGGTCGCCACCACATGCGGCGCGAATCTATACGAGCGACGCGCCCGGTCACAAGCTGAACCACCGAGGAGACCGTCATGAAGATCGTGAAGATCCACGCCCGTGAAATCCTGGATTCACGCGGCCACCCGACCATCGAGGTCGATGTCGTGCTCAACGACGGTACGCTCGGGCGCGCCGCCGTGCCCTCAGGCGCATCGACGGGGGAGCACGAGGCCGTCGAGCTGCGAGACGGAGTCGCCAAGCGCTACGGCGGGAAGGGCGTCACGCAAGCCGTCGAGAACGTCAACCGGACGATCGCGCGCAAGGTGGTCGGCCGCGACCCCCGGCGTCAGGCGGAGATCGACCGGCTGATGATCGACCTCGACGGCACCCCGAACAAGGGCCGCCTCGGGGCGAACGCCATTCTCGGGGTCTCGTTGGCGGTGGCGCAGGCGGCGGCGGCGCGAGCCAAAAAGCCACTGTACGCTTACCTCGGCGGTCCTTCGGCCCGCGTGCTCCCGGTGCCGATGTTCAACATCCTGAACGGCGGCGCGCATGCCGATAACACCGTCGACCTGCAGGAGTTCATGATCATGCCGGTCGGCGCGCGCCGCTTCGCGGACGCGGTCCGCATGGGCTCCGAGATCTTCCATGCGCTCCGGGCCGTTCTGCGCGGTCGGCAGTTGTCGACCGGAGTCGGCGACGAAGGCGGGTTTGCCCCGAACCTCGGGTCGGACGAGGAAGCACTCGCCGCCATCATGGAGGCGATCAAGACCGCCGGCTATCGCGCCGGCACGCAGGTGAAGATCGCCATCGATGCGGCTTCGAGCGAGCTCTGGAAGGACGGCCGCTACGTTTTCCGTAAATCGGGGGCCCCGTCCCGGAGCCGAGGCCAGATGGTCGAGCTCTACGCGGACTGGGTCGCTCGCTATCCGATCGTATCGATCGAAGACGGCATGGCCGAAAACGACTGGGAAGGGTGGGGGCTTCTGACCGCTCGGCTCGGTCGCAAGGTGCAACTCGTCGGCGACGACCTGTTCGTCACCAATCCGGAGCGGCTGAAGCGTGGCATCGAGGCCGGTGCCGCCAACTCGATCCTCGTGAAGGTCAACCAGATCGGCACCCTCACGGAAACGCTCGAGGCGATCGCCGTCGCACGTGCGGCCGGCTACACGACCGTCATGTCGCATCGGTCCGGTGAGACCGAAGATGCGATCATTGCCGACCTGGCCGTCGCCGTGAACGCCGGCCAGATCAAGACGGGAAGCCCGTGTCGGGGCGAGCGCACGGCGAAATACAACCAGCTCCTTCGCATCGAAGAATCGCTCGGAAAGCGAGCGACTTATCCCGGAGCGAAGGCCTTCAC
>JBDSJB010000122.1:0-2926 GCA_039917665.1 Binatia bacterium | reverse complement strand
GCTAGGGCGCGGCGGGGACGTTCTCGAAGGTCGTCTGGTCGCCGGCCTTCAGGCCGTGCTTGGCGCTGAAACCGGCGTTCACTTCGAGCACGTAGCGCGACGGTAGCCCGCACGTGCGTGACGTCGTGGTGAACGGCACCGCGTCGGCCACGATACCGACGATCTTCCGATCGTCACCGATGAAGATCATGTCGAGCGGCAGCACCGTGTTCTTCATCCAGAAGGGATGCTCGACGCTTTCATTGAAGACGAAGAGCATGCCGGCCGCGGCGCCGAGCTCTTTCCGGTACATCAGCCCGACCGATTGCTGCGTCGGGGTCGCGGCGACCTCGACCGTCACCGTCACGTCGCCGCTCGCGGCGTGCAGCGCGACCCGCGGCTCGCTGGCGCACGCCGAGACGCTGAGCCCGAAGAGGATCGCCAGAGTGGCCAGCACGCGGGGGAGGGACAGCATCGAACGCACGGGCGGGGTATAGCAGACTCGATTCCGGCTGCGAGCCGTCCCGGGCCGCCGCGTAACCTTTTGCCGCCGCCGGCAGTTCAATGATCGAGAGATGATGGTTCGCCGCGCACCCACCCTCGACGCAGCTCAGGATCCCGGCGTCGCCGAGCGGCTCGCCGTCGAGGCGGCGCAGCGCGACCCGCGCCGGTTCGATGAGCTCTACGAGGCGAACTTCGAGCGCGTGTACGCGTATGTCGCTCGTCGGGTGCGCGATCGCGACGAGGCCTGCGACGTCACGGCGGAGGTGTTTCACCGGGCGCTGAAGCACCTCGCGCGTTTCGAGTGGCGCGGGGTCCCGTTCGTGGCATGGCTTCTGCGGATCGCGGCGCACGCCGTCGTCGATCGCGCGGCGCATCGCGAGGCGCAGAATGTCGAGCTTCCATCGCCTGATGCCGTCCCGGCCGTCGACCTCGAGGACGCCGAGCGGCGGGCGCAGCTCTTTCGCCAGGTCGACGCGCTCCCGGCCGAGCAACGCCGGGTGATCGTCCTCCGCTTCGCCGAGGACCGCTCGATCCGCGAGATCGCCGACGATCTCGGCAAGAGCGAAGGTGCCGTGAAGCAGCTCCAGTTCCGCGGCTTGCAGACGCTGCGCGCGCGTTTGGGTGAACGCCAATGACCGACGACCGCAAAGACGATGAACGGCTCGACGAAGGCGTGGAGGCGCTGATGGCGGATCGTGAGCTGCCCGCGTCCCTCTCGCCGGATCTGACGGCCCTCCTACAGGTGGCGGCCGACCTCCGTGACCTGCCGCTCGCCACGTTCAAGGCCCGTCTCAAGTCCGCGCTGCACGCCGCAGCCGCGCCGGCGCACGGTCCGGTGCTCCTGACGGCCGCCGACATCGAAGGACGTCTCGCCACGCTCGCGGCGTTTTCCGGATCGGAGCGCCTCGTGGCGCACGATCTCGGCGCGGCGCTCGCGGATCTCCCCGAGCTCGCGATGCGGTTCCTCGCGCCGCTCGATCGCTGGACGGTCGTCGTCTCCGGGTATGCAACCGACACGCCGATCTGGGAGCGCCATCCGGCCGGTGACGAGCTGCTGCACGTGCTCGAAGGCGGCCTCGACGTGACGACACTGACAGCAACCGGATTGGTCCACGCGATCGTGCCGGCGGGCGCACTCTTCGTCTGTCGCCGCGGCCTCTGGCACTGGGCGCGCCCGCGCGGGCACACGTCCGTGCTCTCGCTGACGCCGGGTGAGGGGACGGGGCACTTCCAGGGGACCGATCCGCGTGGCCAGCGTGACCTGCCACTCGACGTGCCGCCCGAGACACCACCTGAAGCGGGATCGCGCGCCGATCTCTGGGACCTGCCCGCGGCGCGCGCCGGGCTCGAGCCGGTCGCCATCACGCGCGACACGACGGAGGCCGAAGCCAACGGCGCGGTGCACCAGCTGGGTTGGCTGGAAGACCGGCTCGTCGGCGTCATGCGCTTCTCCGGCGAGACGCCGTGGGAACGCCATCCCGACGGCGACGAGCTGTTGCACGTCCTCGACGGCGAGATCGACGTGACCGTGCTCGCGGATGCAGGTCCCGTCCACGTGTCCGTGGCGGCCGGCGGCGTCTTCGTCTGTCCGCGCGGGCTCTGGCATCGACAACGGCCGAAGACGGCCGCCACCTTGTTGTTCGCGACGCCGGCCGCGACGACCGAAGCCTCGTGGGCCGACGATCCACGAGTCGAAAGGAGAGAATGATGTCGAACGTGAAACCGATTCCAGACGGCATGCGTGGGGCGACGCCCTATCTCTGTTGTCGTGACGCCGCGCGCGCGCTCGAGTTCTACGCGCGGGCGTTCGGCGCGGTGGAAACGATGCGGCTCGCGGAGCCGAGTGGCCGCATCGGACACGCCGAATTCAAGATCGGCGAGGCCGTCCTCATGCTCTCCGACGAGTATCCCGAGATGAACATCCGGAGCCCGCAAGCGCTCGGCGGCACGCCGACCGCCATCCATCTCTACGTCGAGGACGTCGACGCGTTCTGCCGGCGCGCGGTCGAAGCCGGCGCGACCCTCAACCACCCGGTCGCGGATCAGTTCTACGGTGACCGCTCCGGTCAGCTGCACGATCCCTTCGGCCATCGGTGGTCGATCGCGACGCACGTCGCCGACGTGTCGATCGAGGAGATGCAACGGCGCTACGACGACATGATGAAGGGCGGCCAGTCGTGAGCGCGACCGCGCCGCGGGTGCCGAAGGGCTTCCACACCGTCACGCCGTACCTGATCTTCAAGGACGCGGCCGTCGCGATCGAGTTCTACGAACGTGCGTTCGGCGCGACCGAGCTCTTCCGCAAGGCCGACGACGACGGGAGGATCCGCCATGCCGAAATGAGGATCGGCACCTCGCCGATCATGCTGGCGGGCGAGTTCGCGGAGTTCCCCGAATGGCAGAGCGCGGAGACGCGGCGTGGGTCGCCGGTCCACCTGTACCT
>JBDSJB010000121.1:0-3672 GCA_039917665.1 Binatia bacterium | reverse complement strand
CGCGGAGACCGACGGCCGTCGCAGCGAGCACCGGCATCATGAGCGCGGTGATCGCGGAGTTGACGGTGAACTCGGTCAGCAGCACCAAGAGCGTCGTGATCAGGAGTACCAGCAAGAGCGGCGGCATCGCGCCGAGCTGGCCCAGCCGAGCCGCGAGCCACGCGGCAAGCCCCGACGATTCGACGGCGGCGGCGAGCGTGAACCCGCTGCCGAGCAGCACGAGCACGCCCCACGGGACGCGCTTGGTCCAGTCGTCGCCGAGCAAACGGGTCGCGCCGTCGCCGGACGGCAGCAGGAAGAGGAGCGTCGCCATGCCGACGGCGATCACGGTGTCGTCGACCGCGCGCGGATTCGGCAGGAGACTCGTCCAGCCGGGGATGGTCGCGATGCCGACGTCGAGATCGGCGCGGAACACCCAGAGCAGCGCCGTCACCACGAACGCGAGCAGGACGCGGCGCTCGGGTATCGACATCGGCCCGAGCTCGGCGAGCGTGCGTCGCAGCACGGTCTCGTCGCTCCCTCTCGAGGTCGCGGGCACGCGGAAGGCGATGCGGGTGAGGAAGACCCACGCCAGTGGCGTCATCACGATCGCGATCGGGACGCCGAGCAGCATCCACGCCGCGAACCCGATTGGAGGCGCTTCGGGGAAGAGTCTCGTGAACGCGCCCGCGAAGATCACGTTCGGTGGCGTGCCGACGAGCGTCCCGACGCCGCCGATCGACGCCGCGTAGGCGACCGAGATCATCAACGCCGGTGCGAACCCGGCCGCCGTGTCCAGCGCTTCCGCCTCGAAGTGATCGATCACGGCGATCGCGATCGGCATCATCATCATGGTGGTGGCGGCGTTGGAGGTCCACATCGAGATCAGCGCCGTCGCGGTCATGAAGCCGAGGACGAGCCGGCGCGGCGACCCACCGAGACGACTCATGACGTGCAGCGCCAGGCGGCGTTGCAGTCCCCAGCGCTCGACGGCCGCCGCGATCATGAGACCGCCGAGGAAGAAGAGGTTGGTCGGGTCGGCGTAGGGGGCGCAGGCCGCGCGGGTCGAGCTGATGCCGAGAAGCGGAAACGCGAAGATGGGGACGAGGGCGGTCGCGGCGATCGGAATGGCCTCGCTGATCCACCAGACGGCCATGAGCGCGGTGACTGCCGCCGTCCGTCGGCCGGGCTCGCTCATGCCGTCGGGGAGCGGGAGTAAAGCGATGCCGAGGGCCACCAGGACGCCCATCACGAGGCCGATACGGAATCGGGAGAACGTCGTCGAGAAGCCCAAGGTTCGGCGACGTAGCATGCCGCTCCCGACCTGGCCACGGGAGCGCCGACCCCGTGGCGTCGTTGCGGCCCCGTGCTATGGCGTCGCTGCGTGACGAACGATGCTCACGGCAGCGCGATCCTGGAAGGGGGCGCGAACTCGGGCCAGGTGGTCAATTGCGCGGAGTACGCCGACGGGCGGCGCGTCGGCGACGTCAACCTGCCGGACGTCAGCGAGGTCCTCGGCCGACGCGACCCCAGCCACTTCGTTTGGATCGGCTTGTACGAGCCGGGCGAAGAGTTGCTGCGCGAGGTGCAGGACGAGTTCCGTCTGCACGATCTCGCGATCGAGGACGCCCATCGCGCGCACCAACGTCCGAAGCTCGAGGAGTACGGCGACGCCATCTTCATCGTGCTGCGCACCGCCGCGCGCTCGTCGGACGGCACGATCGCGTTCGGTGAGACGCATCTGTTCGTCGGGCCCGGGTACGTCGTGTCGGTGCGCCACGGCGCGTCGGTGCCGTACGTCGAGGTGCGGCAACGCTGCGAGAGCGCGCCACACCTGCTCCGCAAGGGGCCGGGGTTCGTGCTCTACGCCCTCATGGACTTCGTCGTCGATCGGTATTTCCCGCTCGTCGACGAGCTCGAAGAGGAGCTCGAGAAGCTCGAGGAGAACATCTTCGGCGGCAATTATCGGCGCGAGACGACGGAGCGCATCTACGATCTGAAGCGCGACCTCCTCGGCCTGAAGCGCGCCGTGTCGCCGCTGATCGACATCTGCAATCGCCTCACGCGTTTCGACTCGCAGCTGATCGATGCCGAAAGCCGTCCGTACTACCGCGACATCTACGACCATGTCATCCGAATCAACGAAACCGTCGACAACCTGCGCGAGCTCTTGAACGGCGCGCTCGAGGCCAATCTCTCGCTGATCTCCATTCAGCAGAACGAGGTCACCAAGAAGCTCGCCAGCTGGGCCGCGATCCTCGCGGTCCCGACGGCGGTCGCGGGCATCTACGGGATGAACTTCGAGGGGATGCCCGAGCTCAAGTGGCAGTTCGGGTACCCGATGGTCTTGAGCGTCATAATCGTCGCGTGCGTCGGGCTGTATTGGCGCTTCAAAAAAGTCGGCTGGCTCTAGCCGACGCTCGGCTGCGCTGGCGGCGGGATCAAGAGGCCGAGTGCGAGCCCCGCCACCAACCCGCCGAGATGCGCCATCGTGTCGACGCCGGGTTCGGCGCCTACCGCGACTGCGAGGTAGGCGAGGAGGGCGGCGATGACTTGCCAGCCGCGGTAGCGGGCGCTGGCGGCGAAGCGGAGGCGTTGGCCGCCGAGGGCGCCGAGGACGCCGAGGATGGCGCCCGAGGCGCCGGCACTCACGACGTCGGGCGGCGTCACTTGGTAGCTGAGCGCGTTCCCGGCGATGCCTGCGAGTAGATAGACGACGAGAAAGCGCCAGGGGCCGAGCGCGGCGACGAGCGCGGGACCCAGCACGAGCAGCGCCGCCATGTTGCCGAGGAGGTGGCGCGGGCCGATGTGGACGAAGAGCGCCGTCGCGAAGCGCCACCACTCGCCGGTCCGCACGTGGGCGGGGCGCGACGCGCCGAAGCGCAGCAGCACCTCACGGACCTCCGAGCCGCCGGTGCGCTCCTCGGCGAGGAAGACGCCGACGCAGACGGCCGTCAGCGCGAACAGCACCCACGACCCCGGCCCGAACCATTGATCCGTGTCGGGGGTCGCGAGCCGGGCGCGGGCGGCGGCTTGGTCCGCGGCCCGCGCGCGCGCCGCCGCCGCGACGCCGGCCGGATACTCTTCGGCGAGGATTGTCGCGGCGCGGTGCGCGTCGGCGTCGTCGATCATGACGAGCGTACCCCCGTCGACGGGGGCCAGCGCCGCCGCAATGCCCTCGGCCGCGAGGACGAGCAGGATCTCGTCCGCGACGTGGGTCGGGTAGGGGCCGGCGGACGCCTGCGGCATGCCCCGATCCTGACTGCGATGCGCCGCCGTGGGAAGCGGGGAACTGTCCGGGTGCGCGGCGCGCGGCCGCACGTCGTGCGGACTCAGTGTTGGATCAGGGTTTCCGCAGTGACCGGCCCTGGGATCTTCAACCCCAACAGCTCCAGCAGCGTCGGGCCGATGTCGGCGAGCACACCGTGCGGACGGAGCTTGGTGTCGCGCCGGGCGTCGCTCACTAGAACGCACTCGACGTCGTTGGTCGTATGCGCGGTCTGCACCGCACCCGTTTGGAGGTCGAGCATCTGCTCGGCGTTGCCGTGGTCGGAGGTGACGATGATGGTGCCGCCGACGGCGCGTGCGGCTTCGATGACCCGACCGATGCACTCGTCGGTGACCGAGACGGCCTTGACGGCGGCGTCGAGCACGCCGGTGTGACCGACCATGTCGCAATTGGCGAAGTTCAAG
>JBDSJB010000120.1:0-6592 GCA_039917665.1 Binatia bacterium | reverse complement strand
TAGCGGCTACTTCTCCAGCGTTCCCGTTCCGACCATGGGGAGCGGCTCGCCCTGTCCGTCGATGGCGGTCTTGAGCGCGATGTCGAGTCGGCGGCGATTGTGGCCGCCGACGGCGAGATTCACCAGGAGCGTGACGCCGCCGCCGTCGCCGTCACCGCAGCTCTGACCGGGCGTCGCCGCGAGGACGAGCGTGGCGCTGCCGAGCCCATCATCACCGATCTCGTAGCTCCCCGTGCTCACACGTCCCCTATGAGGGCCAGGCTCATTGCCGATCGCGGCTCTGCCGCGCCTTGTGGCTCCGCGACACCTCGGATAGGGGCAGCCGCGTGCCTGGGACCGAGCTCTCGCGCCGCACGCTGCTGAAGGCCGCCGGTGTGGCCGCGGTCGCTGGCGCCGGGATCGCGGCGACGGGCTGCGACGACGGCGGCGCGCATTCGCCGTTGCGACCGGGCGCCGACGGCTCGTGGACGAACTGGTCGGGCGGCCAGACGTCGCGTCCGAAGACCTGGCTGATCCCCGCCAACGAGCCCGATCTCGCGACCGAGGTGCGGCGGGCGACCGGCACGGTGCGCGTGGTCGGGGCGGGGCATTCGTTCAGCCCGGTCGTCGCGACCGACGACACGCTGGTCTCGCTCGACGAGCTCGCCGGCATCGTCGAGCACGACGAGGCGACGACGCAGGCGACGATCTGGGCCGGCACGCGCATCCACGCGCTCGGCGATCAGCTCTGGGAACGCGGCCAGGCCTTCGCGAATCAGGGCGACATCGACAAGCAGTCGCTCGGCGGCGCCGTCGGGACGAGCACGCACGGCACTGGCGTCACGCTCGGCTCGTTCTCGTCGGCGGTGCGCGGCGTCCGGCTCGTGACCGCGGCCGGCGACGTGGTCGAGTGCAGCGCGACCCGCGACGCCGACGTGTTCCACGCTGCCTGCACCGCGATGGGCACGCTCGGCGTCGTGACCCAGCTGCGCATGCAGAACCGGGCGCCGTACGCGCTCCGCGAGCACGTCTACACGGCGCCGCTCACGGACGTGCTGCGCGACCTCGAGAAGCTGATCGCCGCGCATCGCCACTTCGAGTTCTGGGCCTTCTACGCGGCGCCGGACGTGCTGGTGAAGACGCTCGACGAGGAGCCGGCCGACACGACGCCGACCGAGCCGCCCGCGATCGACCTGCCGATCGATCTGGCGCTGCGCTCGGCGAGCGAGCTGGCCCATCGCTTCCCGCTGCTCTCCGGCACCATGCAGCGGATGCTCGCGGCGGCGGCCCCCGAAGGGACGCGCATCGAGCGCTCGTACCGGATCTATCCGAGCCCGCGAAAGACGCGTTTCAACGAGATGGAGTACGAGCTGCCGTTCGCGCGTGGTGCCGAGTGCCTGCAGGAGATTCTGACGACGGTCGCGATGCGCGGGGTGAACACGCTCTTCCCGATCGAGTACCGCACGGTCGCCGCCGATGATTGTTGGCTGAGCCCGTTCTACGGCCGCGCGACCGTGTCGATCTCGATCCACCAATACGCCAGGGTCGACTATCGCGAGCTCTTCGCGGTCGTCGAGCCGATCTTCCGGAAGTACGAAGGCCGCCCGCATTGGGGGAAGCTCCACACTCTCGGCGCCAAAGAGCTGGCGTCGCTCTACCCACAGTGGGATGCGTTCCAGGCGGTGCGCCGGCGCCTCGATCCAAAAGGCAAGTTCCTGAACGAACACATGCGGCACTGTATGGGGGAGGCATGAAGCTCGTGCTCGTCGTCGTGATCGCGTTGATCGCGCTCGTCTTTGTGCTCCGGCCGCGTGACGACGGCGGCGGCTACGATCCGTACTTCCGCGCGCTGAACGCGACGCTCAAGAAGAACGGGCCGGCGCGTCCGACGCTGGTCCTCGACCTCGATCGGCTCGACAAGAACATCGAGGTGCTGCGCCAATCCATACGCGAGCCCAAGCATTTTCGCGTCGTCGACAAGTCGCTGCCGTCGCTGCCGCTCCTGCGGTACATCTTCGAGCACGCGCGGACGAATCGCGTGATGTCGTTCCACGAGCCGTTCCTCGCGCAGGTCGCCGTCGAGCTGCCGAATCCGCAGATTCTGCTCGGGAAGCCGATGCCGGTGCACGCGGCCGAGCAGTTCTACGCCGATCTGAAAAGCGGGTTCGATCCCGATCAGCAGCTGCAGTGGCTGCTCGATACGCCGGAACGCCTCGAAGCGTACCGCCAGCTCGCGACCCGCCTCGGTCGTCGCATGCGCGTCAACGTCGAGATCGACGTCGGCCTGCATCGTGGCGGGGTGCAGGACACGGCGACGCTCGAGCGCATGCTCGCGATCATCGCCGCCGATCCGACGCACCTCGAGTTCGCGGGCTTCATGGGCTACGACCCGCACGTCGCGAAGGTGCCGACGTGGGCCGCCTCGCGGGCGTCGCTGATCCGCGACGTGCGGACGACGTATCGTGGCTACGTCGACTACGTGCACGCGCACTACCCGCAGCTCTGGAACGATCGCATCACCCTGAACGGCGCCGGCAGCCCGACCTATCGTCTCTACGAGGACGATACGCTGCTCGACGATCTGTCGGTCGGCTCGGCGCTCGTGAAGCCGACCGACTTCGACCTCGACACGCTGGCGCCGCACGTGCCGGCGCTCTTCATCGCGACGCCGGTCTTGAAAGCCGGCGCGAGCGCGCGTCTTCCCGGGCTCGATTGGCTCTCGCGTCTGCTCGATTGGTGGAATCCCAATCTCGCCCGCACGTTCTTCATCTACGGGGGCTATTGGATGGCGCATCCGGAAGCGCCCACCGGGCTCCACAACAACGGACTTTTCGGACGGAGCTCGAATCAGGAGATGCTGAACGGATCGGCGCAGGTCGAGCTCGGGGTCGACGACTACGTGTTCCTGCGACCGACGCAGAGCGAGGCCGTCATGCTGCAGTTCGGCGACATCCTGGTGGTGCGGGGCGCGGAGATCGTCGAACGCTGGCCGGCCTTCAAGCAGTAGCCGCGATCAATACAACCAGGGAACCAGACACCAGCGCTGACGGCGATACTCGACGAACGCGTCGCCGAGTCGATCCTGCAGCGCGCGCTCCTCGGCGTGGATGCGAAGGAGAGCGATCGGCAGCCACGTGACCAACGTCACGCCGATCGCGAGCGGGCTCCGGACCATGGTGGCGGTGCCGATCGCCACGAGGAGGAGGCCCGCGTAGTTCGGATGGCGGAGCCAGCGGTAGGGCCCGGTCGCGATCAGCTCGTGGTCGTCCAGCACCGACAGCACGACCGTGAAATGGCGGCCGAGGGCCTGCGACGCGCTCTGGCGGAGCGCGACCCCGGCCATGATCATCGCGAACCCGACGACGCCGAAGAGGCCGGGATGGCGCCAGTAGAGCTCGGGCGCGCGGTTGTCGAAGGCCCCCGCTGCCAGCACGGCAAGGAAGGCGACCGGCATCGCCCGACCCCAAGGATCGAAGGTCAGCGCGGCGACGCCCGCCGGTCCGATCTGCTCAGCGCGATCGCGCCGGCCGAGGTCGAAGATCACGAGCGCCGCGACGATGGCGAGGATGATGACCGTCGGGCCGTTCCAGTTGCCGGCGAAGCCGACGAGGGCGCCAGCGGCGGCGCCGCGCAAGAATTCCATCCGGGCGGCGCTTGTAGCTGCGTGCGCCCGGCCTCCGCAAGCGTAGCGAGCGCGGCGAGAGTCGGTGTGCTCGAATATGCTCTCTGGCGTGTCGTTCGGCCTCGGCGCCCCAAGCTCTCCGGGTTGACCCCGTAATCTCCGATTCATAGGCTGCGAAGGCTCCGTGACTCTCCTGCCTATGTGGTGCTCCATCTCCCGCTGTCGTGCTCTCGCTCTCGGCGTGCTTCTCGTGCTCGCGCTCGACAACCCGCGCGGTGCGGAGGCGCAGGTTGGGGTGTCCGATCCCGATCTCGCGAAGGCGGTGAACACCTGCCACAAGACCGCGACCAGCGCCGCGGCCACTTATTTTTCGAACACCTACAAGAGCTTCAAGACCTGCGCTGACGCCGTTTTCACCTGCGTCCAGCTGAAGCAATTCGACGCGGCCTGCGTGCCGAAGGCGACGGCCAAGTGCGACAAAGAGGAGATCAAGCGCGACAAGATCGACGCCAAGCTTCGGACGTCGATCGAGAAGAAGTGCGGCGAGGCGGAGGTCCCCTTTGCCACCCTGCGCGCGCCCGAGGGTGCCGATCTCGGTCTGCTCGACGACTCGTGCGTTCGGCTCGGTGTCGGCACGGCGACCAGCGTCACGGCCTTCGAGGAGTGCACGCTCCGAAACGCGCGCTGCCGGGTCGAGGAATCGCTGGAGTTTGCCATGCCGCGCGCCGCCGAGCTGCTGGCACAAGCGGGGAGCACGCTGAACAGCGGCTTCTGCCCGCGGCCAACCCCGACGCCGACGCCGAGCCGCACGCGCACGCCGACCCGTACGCGTACGCCCACGCCGACGCGCACGTCGACGCCACAGCCGGGAGAGCCGACGTTGACGGCGACGCCGACGGTCACCGAGACGCCGCCGCTCACTCCGACTGCGACGCCGACGGCGACCGCGCAGCCGACCGCGACCAGCGAGACGCCGACGCCGAGCCCGACGGAAACGGGAAGTGCCACGCCGACCGCGACGTCGACGTCCGAGCTGCCCGCGACGCCGACCCTGACCCCGACGGCCACGGTGACGCCCACGCCGACGCTCACCGCCACCCCAACGGCGACCCTGACGTCTGCGCTGACGGCGACGCCGACGCTCTCTCCGACCCCGACGTTGACGGCCACGCCGACGGCCACCGTGACGCCGGCGCTCACGGCGACGCCGACCATCACCGCGACGCCGACCCTGACCGTCACTCCGACGCCAACTTCGACGCCCGCCCTCACCGCCACGCCGACGGTGACCGCGACGCCGACGCTCTCGGCCACCCCGACCGTCACCGTGACCCCTGCGCTCACGGCCACTCCGACGCCGACGGCAACCGCGACCTCGACCCGCACGGCGACGCCGACACTGACGGCCACGCCCACGCTCACCGCCACGCCGACGGTGACCGCAACGCCGACGCTCACTCACACGGCGACGCCGACGCGTACGCCGACGCCGACGGTGACGGAAACCCCAACGGAAACTCCCACCGAGACTCCGACGCCGACCGAAACCGCGACGCCGTAAGACTGAGATCTTCGCGCGCGCGGCCGCGCGCGAGTCTGGTCACTCCAGTGCGCCTCGGCTAAGTCATCCCGCGATGGCAGAGGACGACGACGCCGCGCGCCGGGATCGGGTCTTCGCTTTCTGGTCCGCAGCCGGATCCGATGTGACCGGCACGTGGGCCGAGCGGCGGCGCCTCGCCAAGGCGATGCGCGAGGTGATCGATCGCCTCACGACGAGCGACGCCCCGGAAGAAGAGCTGCGGGCTGCCGCCGACGGGCTCGAGCGCTACGCGGCCCGCCTCGCGACGCACCCCCGGCGGAACACGCCGCTCGGATTCGGTGAGAGCGCCAATGCGGGCGACGTCGCCGCGTTCTTCGACTACAGCCCGATGATCGGCCTCTCCAATCCGCTGGCGCCGCCGATCGTGCTCGCGGTCGAGGACAAGACCGTCCACGGGAAGGTGCGTTTCGGGGCCGCGTACGAAGGTCCCCCGGGCCACGTCCACGGCGGCTTCGTCGCGGCGGCGTTCGACGAGGTGCTCGGCTTCGTCCAATCGACGACGGGCCAGCCGGGCATGACGGGCACGCTCACGATCCGCTATCGGCGCCCGACGCCACTCGACACCGACCTACGCTTCGAGGCGACGGTTCAGCGCATCGAGGGCCGCAAGATCTTCGCGGAAGGCCGACTTTATGCCGGCGACGTGATGACGGCCGAAGCCGAGGGCATCTTCATCTCCGTCGATCTCGTGAAGATGAAGATGATGATCGAAGCCGCGAAGTCCGCTGAGCGCCGGACCTAGGACGCGGGCGGGGCGAAATTCTCGATGTCGACGCCGGCATCGAGGTGCTCGCGCAAGATCGCTTCGAACGGGCGTTGGTCGATGACCTCGAACTGGCTCGACTCGAGCGGAAAGCGGGCGCCGTCTTCCGTGTAGGGCGTGACGGCGGACGAGCCGGCGGACAGCACGGCCACGAGCTGGGCCACCCGTTGCTGGATCTCGCGCGGCTCGCGTGTCGTCAGCACGAGCTTCGCGTCGGGAAGCGCCAGCGAGAGCAGCGCGAGCAAGCGCACGAAGTCGTCGTCGCTGACGCCCCGCCCGGCGCCACCGCCCGCGATCTTCCGCAGGCGTGGCGTGGAGAGATACACCTCCATGCCGGCGGCGAGCAGGTGCTCGACGTGGAGGGTCGCTGCGATCATTTCGAAGGCGACGTCGTGACAGAGGCCGAGCAGGACGCCGGGATTCGCGACGCGGAAGCCGGCGCGGCGCGCGCGATCGAAGTTGGTGAGACGCCGCTCGTAGTCGCTGCGCGGATTGTTCGCGTCGCGTCCCATGAACTTGCGGTACGTTTCGCGATGGTAGGTTTCCTGAAACGTGCACATCGTGAGCTTCGGCGCGATCATGCCGTCGGCTCGGCGGCTCACGCCTTCGAGCAGCACGGGCAGCTCGT
>JBDSJB010000119.1:0-3291 GCA_039917665.1 Binatia bacterium | reverse complement strand
AAGAAAAGGACCATGAGCACCCCGATTCGCCTTCTGCCTGGCTCTGCGTCCTTTTGGACCATGGGCAACCTAGGAAACCTCACTCCTCCGCGTTCCCCCGAACGCGTCGGGGTCGGTATCACCCTTCCAGAAAGGCGTCGAACCTTGACCAGCTCGAAAGCGCGGGGCTAGGTGGAGCGGAACAAGGGCCTCAACGCCAAGCGCAGCACGTCTCCAGGAGGGAAATCCATGCGAGCCGCACGTCTAGCACCGATTCTTTTGGCAGCCACCGTCGCCTGCATCGTCACACAGACGCCCGTTACCCACGCCGCTGATCACGAAGACTCGCCGGGCACACGCGCCGACCCGAGCGCTGACTACGGAGACGTGATTGCCTGGATGTCCTCGGATGCGCAGCGCATGCACCTGCTCGCGACCGTCGTACGACACGCGACGGCCGAAAGCCGATTCTCTGACGCCGCCGTCTACGTCTTTCATACTCAGAGTCAGCCAGCGTTCGGACAACCAGGAGCGACGCCGGTCGACATCTCCTGCACCTTTGAAGGCACGACCACCCAGACGGTGACCTGCTCCGGGGCCGGCAATACGGTGAGCGGAGTTGCCAGCGATCCCGCGGGGATCACCAGCGGCGACGGCAAGCTCCGGGTGTTCGCCGGCCTGCGGAACGACGCCTTCTTCTTCAACTCTTCCGGATTCAATGCCACCCGCGGTGCGGTCATCAATGCGGCGTCGAGCCTGAGCTTCGATGCCGCCGGGTGTCCCGCCCTCGACGAGGCGACGTCGAATGCGCTCGTGACGACGCTCATGAGCACCAACGGCGGACCGGCGGTCGATGCCTTCGGCAACGACAACATCCTCGTATTGGCGATCGCCATCGACAAGTCGCTCGTCACGCCGGGCGGTCCCATCGTCGCCGTCTACGGCAGCAGCCACGTACGGAGCAGCGGGTGCGGCGATGCCGATGCCAACGGGAGCGTTTCGGTGAGCGACGGCGTGCACGCGTTGCGCGCGGCGGCGGTCCTCTCGAGCAACTGCACGCTCGGAACCTGTGATGCCGACGGCGGCGGGACAGTGACGGTCACGGACGGGGTCAACGTGTTGCGGGCAGCCGCGGGCCTTTCCGCGACCCTCTCTTGCCCCCCGCCGCCAGCCGGACAGCCTGCCGAAGGACCCCAGATCGACCGCATGGGGCGAGCGGCCATCAACACTGCCCTCATTGGTCCCTTCCTCGATCCGGGACTCGGCGGGCCGCGCGGCGCCCTCCAGGATACGTACAACGGCGCCGCCCTTGCCGCTCAGTGGAACGAAAAGTTCTCGCACGAGATGGCGGCGAACCTCGCCATCTACGACGGGCTCGACCAGACGTGCGGCAATCAGCTCCTCGCCGGGGACGCCGCGGCCGCCGGCCGTTATTCCGCGCTGGCAGGCATCCTCGCCGACGATCGACTGTATGTGAACACGGCGTCGGGCACGTGTCAGATTTACCTCGGCGTCGAAGGCAATGCGGTTGGCATCACGAACGCCGACTGCGGCGGTCGCACACCGCTCGAGGACACGATCGACGTCAGCTATTCCGTGCTGGCGATCGGCGCCTTGAACGGCGTCACGGACGGCGTCGCCAGCGATACCGATGGAACCGCATCGCTCGACGATTTCCCCTTCTACGCTCCGCCGCTCTGAGCCGCGGAGAAGGCCAATGCCCCGGCTGCGCGGTGATGCCTACTCCGCGCAGCCGGGACAGTGCGCCAGCTCCTCGTCGACGACCTTCCGCGCGCTGGCGTAGAGGTAGCCGGCCTCGCGCGCACCATTCGCCGCGGCGCAGGCGCGGTCGCCGTCACCTTTGGCGTGCGCCGCTCGCAGCACGAGCTCCCAGGCCCGCACCGTCGGCCGCAACGCGAGGTTGCGCTCGGCGTAGCCGAGGGCGCGCGCCGGGTCGTTGCCGGCGGCGAGCCAGAACTCGGCGGCATGATCGGCGTAGGCCTCGGGGTGTTTCTCCATGAGCTCGTCGTAGCGAGCCGCGGCGCGCTCGCGCCACGGCTTGGCCTCGTCGCTCCGGCCCGCGGCGCCGAGAATGCGGGCGAGCTGCGCCGCGTAATCGGGATCCTCGGCGGTTTCGGCGAGTGGTCGCAGCAGCGCGACGGCCTCGTCGGTGTGACCGAGCGCGGCCTCGACCTCCCCGAGGTGACCGGTCGCTTGGACGTGCTCTGGTAGGCGATCGTGAACTTCTTTCAGGTACATGCGGGCGCGCTCGAAATTCTCTTCACGCATCCACATGAGCCCACGCTGGAAGCCGATCCACGCCAGCGGGAACGGCGAGACGTCCGTGTAATTCGCGACCGCCGCCGCGAACGACCGCTCGGCCTCCTCGGTCTCGCCACGAGCGGCATGCAACGTGGCTTCGGACCCCAGGCTGGCCGTGTCGGGACGGGCCGCGACGAATCGCCGGCGAATGGCGAGCGCCTCGTCGTAGTGACCCGTCGCCTGCAGAATGCTGGCGCGAATACCGTCGATCTCGTTCGGGGTGGCGCCGCGCTGCCGGGCTTCCTCCAGATCGGCCAGGGCCGCTTGAAATCGATGGAACGTGGCCTTCCCGCTCGCTCGAGCAAGCCAAGAGCGCCGGTCGTCTGGAACCTCGCGGACGAGGCTCTCTTCGATCGCCAAGGCCGCCTCGTAGTCGCTGATGCGCCCGAACAACTGCCCGCGGTCGCTCCGGAGCTCGGCGAGGTTGGCGCGTTCGGCCACCGTCAAGGGACGACGGCGTCCGAGTTGCTCGATCCCGGCCATCTGCGATTCGAGGTTGGCGATCGCGATCGTCGGATGGGTCGTACGTCTGCCCACGTATCCCAGGACCGTCGTTGGCGAGGGCGACGGTGCCACGAGCTCCGGCGAACCGGGCGGCGTTCCTCGACAAGCGGCTGCCAAGAAGAGAAGCACGAGCAACCCGATTCGGCTCCTGGCCGGATTTGCATCCTTTTGGACCATAGGCGACCTACGAAACTCACCCACCCCGTTCACCCGAACGCGTCGGGGTCGTTATCACCCTTCCCGAAACACGTCGAACCTTGACCACCCCGAAAGCGGGGCGCTAGGTGGAGCGGAACAGGGTCTCAACGCCAAACGCAGCACGCCTCCAGGAGGGGAATCCATGCGAGCCGCACGTCTAATACCGACTCTTTTGGCAGCCACCGTCGCCTGCAGCGTCACACAGACGCCCGTTACCCACGCCGCTGATCACGAAGACTCGCCGGGCACACGCGCCGACCCGAGCGCTGACTACGGAGACGTGATTGC
>JBDSJB010000118.1:0-9641 GCA_039917665.1 Binatia bacterium | reverse complement strand
GACAACGAGCAGTCGGCGACGGTGGATCTCGGCCATGTGTTCTACGCGCCGGACGGCACCGAGCGTCCGGTCGAGTCGCTCGTTCCCGGCGAGCTGCTCCACACGATGGCGCACTTCCCGGTCGGCTCCGTGTACCGCTTGATGGACGGCAGCACGCGTGTGTCGGCGGGCGCGATCGCAGTGGCGCATGTCGAGCCGGCCGGCGAGGCCGACGTGTTCGGCGGTCTCGTCAACGAGACGGGACGTTATTTCCTGACCGCCGGCGTGCTCTCCAAGGCGTAGCGAGCGCGTCTATTGCCGGCAGGGCGGCGTCGTGACTTGGGCTGCGGGGGCAACGTTGCTCGCCCGCACGCCGCCGGCGGCATGATGGGCGGCCGTGCGGCTCCAGAGCTCGCTCGGCGCGACGCGCGTGACAGTAACGGCGCGCGTCGTGTTGCCGGTTGCAACCTCGAGCGCGACCGACGCGGCGGTCGGCCCGCGCAACCGGCGGGCGGCATCCCCGATCGACATTCCGGTCGTCGCGGTGCCCGCGATGCTGAGGATGCGATCGCCGGGATGAATGCCCGCGGTTGCGGCGGGACCATCCGGAACGACGCGGTCGACGAAGAGCTCAGGCGCGCCGGCGGAGCCGGGCCGCTGGTCGAGCGACATCCCGATGATCCCGATGCCGGCGGCGGCCGCCGTCGCGCCGGGTGCCGCGCAGGCGTGCTGATGCGGGGTTTGGAGAGTTCTTGTGCACGCCGCGCTGGCGAGCATGGCCACGACGACCAAAGCCAGATGACTCCGCATCGCTCGTCCCCTATCGGGCTAGATGGCCGCCGAGCGCTCGCCCGCCGACCGCGTGTCGTCCGCACCGGCGCGTGCGTCGAGCGCCGGTCTGGTTCTTATAGGAAAATTCCGGAGCGTTTGGCGAGTAGGTGCTGCAGGCTCGTGTCGATCGCCTCGCGAATGCGGGCCGTGAGCTCGGCGACGCGCACGTCCTCGGAGCGTCCGTCGGCCGGCGGCGGGTGAATCGGCTCCCCGAAGTGCATCGCCCATTTGCTCGGCAGCGGAATCGCACCGGCGAGACCGCAGACCGGAAAGAGCGGTGTCACCGGAATCCACGGCAGGCCGACGATTCGGCCCGCGCGATAGAGCCGTGCCACGACCGGGTAGGCTTCCTCGGCGCCGACGATGGCAACCGGCACGATGGGACTCCCGGTCCGCACACTCAAGCGCGCCGTCCCCGTCTTGAACGGTCGCAGGCGATAGCGCTCGGTGCAGCGCTTTTCCACGCCCGCGATGCCCTCCGGGAACAACCCGACGAGCTCGCCGCGCTGCAGCAAGCGCTCGGCGTTGGGCAGCGACGCCGTCACGCCGCCGAGCCGGCGGTACAGGTCTCCGATGAGGGGCAGGGCGTCGACGAACTTGTCGAACAACACTCGGAGACAACGATGCTCGGGATGGCGGAGCTCGAGCGCGGCGGCCAACATGAACGCGTCGGCCGGCACGGCACCCGAATGGTTGGCGACGATGAGCGCGGGACCGGTTGCTGGCACATGCTCGAGGCCGCTCACCTCGATCCGCCAGTAGCGTTCGAACATGAAGCGGAAGAGCGGGATCGAGAGGGCACGAACTCCGTAGTCGAGACCGAACGGATCGGGCCCGAGGTCCTCCGCCGCTGCTTCGGCCGTCGCAGCGACCGGCGCAACGACCTGCTCGACCACCTGCGGCTCCGGCAGCGGTGTGACCGTGGCCGAGACGGGATCGAGCGCGAGCGTCGCGGCGAGTTGACGCAGCGGCTCCATCAAGGTTGCGAGGGAGGGCGACTTGACGCCCCCGATCGGCGCCGGCGCCACGTGAATCTCGTGTGCCGCGAGATCGGCGAGCGTTCCGACCAGGGCGTGCGCGCCCGGGTCCGCCACGTAGCGCAGCTCGACCGTGACGGGCGTCTGATGCCGGAGGCGAAGTGCGAGTGCCTCGCGGCGGACTCGATTGATGGCGACCTCGTCGAGCTCGGCGACGAAGGTCAACGCCGGGTGCGCGCGATTGGTCGGAAAGAGGCTCGCGGCCAAGAGTCCCATCGTGCGGCGGGCGGACGCGCGCGCGTCAGAGGCCGCATCCGAGACTGCGGACGCGACGAAGTGGGGCTCCGAGCGTACGAACATGCGATCCCCACATGGTCCGCGTGGTCACCCGGGTTGTCAACGCGTCTTTACGGAGGGGCTCCGCTCGACGGAGTGTCCCCGCCCGGTTTTGATCTTGCGTCCTCGCCCGACCGTCGATATTTCGGAGGGCCGATCCGACTGCGTCGGCGCGCTCCGAACCGTGACCACCCCGAAAGCCCGACGTCCCGTGCTGTTCGTCTTGCCGACTCTCGGTGGGGGTGCGGCCCGGGTGGTCATCACACTGCTCCGCCACCTCGATCGCACCCGTTTCGAGCCGCACCTGGTCGTTTTCTATACGTTCTACGGCTACTGGTTCGGGTCCGAGGTGCCGAGCGACGTCGTGATGCACGTGCTCGAGGCGCGTCGGGCCCGGAACGCCATGCCGAAGCTCGTGCGGGTGATCTGGCGCGTGCGTCCGGCCGTCCTGGTGGCGACGCAGGGCTACATCAACTTTCTCCTGCTGATGGTCCGGCCGTTCTTGCCACCCTGCAAGCTCGTGATCCGCGAAGTCATCGGCGAGCGCTACATGGAGAACAACCGCTTCCGGGATTTTCTCTACCAGTGCTATCTACGCTTGGTGCGGCGTGCCGATCGAATCGTCACCCAAACCGAGGCCGTGGCGCACCGCCTACAGGACGAGATCGCGCCGCGCCCGGGGCAGGTCGTGTGTCTCCACAATCCGGTCGACGCCGAACGCCTCGAGAAGGCGAGCGCGGTGGCCGCGTCGCCGTTCACGGGTCCCGGACCGCACGTGTTGGCGATGGGTCGGCTCACGCCGCAGAAGGGGTTCGACCTGTTGCTGGCGGCGATCGTCGGCGTGCGGAACGCCGGCGTGCCTGTGCACCTGACGATCGTCGGCGTCGGCGAGCTCGAAGCGGAGCTCCGCGCCGAGGTCGAGCGTCTCGGTCTCGTTGACGTCGTGGATCTCGTCGGATTTCAAGAGCAGCCTGAACGCTATTTCGCGCACGCCGACGTTTTCGTACTGTCATCGCGCTACGAAGGCATGCCGAACGTGGTGCTCGAAGCCTTGGCCTGCGGCCTCCCGATCGTCGCGTTCGATTGCCCGCACGGCGTCAGCGAGATCGTGCACGACGGCGTGAACGGCCGCCTGCTGCCTGCCGAAGACGTGCCGGCCTTGATTGCCGCGCTCGTCGAGGTTCTCCGCGACGACGCCCGCCGCGCCCGCATGCGGGCCGCGATTCCCGACTCCCTCCGCGCGTTCACCGCGCCGGTCGTGAGCGCTCGCTGGAACGCAATGTTCCGCGAGCTGACCGAGGCCTGAGCGGCCCGTACGCGGGCGGGCGCTCTCCACTCTCATGTGCGGCATTTGCGGCGTCGTCGACTTCGAGCACGGCCGGCCAATCGCGCCCGAGCTCGTGGATCGCATGCGAGACACGATGGTGAATCGTGGTCCCGACGACGCCGACACGATGATCCTCCCCAACGTCGGGCTCGCCCATCGCCGCCTCAGCATCATCGACCTGTCGCCGCGCGGTCGGCAACCGATGAGCAACGAGGACGGCTCGATCTGGCTGGTCTTCAACGGCGAGATCTACGACTTCGAGTCGCTGCGCGCCGAGCTGCTCGCGGCCGGGCATCGCTTCATTAGCGACTCCGATTCCGACGTGCTCGTGCACGGCTACGAACAATGGGGGATTCACGGTCTCCTCGAGCGCATCAACGGCATGTTCGCGTTCGCGATCTGGGACGCGCCGCGCCGCACGTTGCACCTCGCGCGAGATCGTCTCGGCAAGAAGCCGCTCTACTACGGCTGGCATGAAGGGCGATTTCTCTTCGCGTCGGAGCTGAAGGCGCTCTGGGTCGCGGATCCGGGTGGCTGGAAGGTGCGGCCGGACTCGCTCGCGCGCTTTCTCTATTGGACCTACCTGCCGGGCCGCGAGACGATCTATGCCGACGCGTTTCAGCTGTTGCCGGGGCACTTGCTGACGGTCACGGCCGACGGCCATCGCGAGGAGCGCTACTGGCGCGTGTCGTTTGCGCGCAAGATCAGTGGCTCGACTGACGATCTCGTCACCGAGGCCGATCGCGTGGTGGCGGCTGCCGTGCGACGTCGCTTGCGCAGTGACGTGCCGCTCGGCGCCTTCTTGAGCGGCGGGGTCGACAGCGGCATCGTCGTGAGTTGCATGGCTGAAGCCGCGGGGCAGACCGTGCGGACGTTCTCGATGGGCACCGGCGACGCCGCGCACGACGAACGGACCTACGCACGCCGCGTCGCCGAGCACTGCCATACGGCGCACACCGAGTTCGAGGTGACGGCCGATGCCTGGGGGCTCTTGCCGAAGCTCGTCTGGGAGTTCGGCCAGCCGTTCGGCGACGAGGCCTGCATCCCGACCTACTACGTGGCGCGGAGCGCCCGGCAGCACGTGACGGTCGCGCTCACGGGCGACGGCGGCGACGAATCGTTCGCGGGCTACAGTCAGCACCTCGGCCGCGCGCTCGGGGCCGCGGTCGGCAGTGTCGTGCCGCAGGGGCTGCTCGATCGCTGGCGTCGCAACAACACCGCGCTCCTCGATGCGGGTGATCGCGGCTGGAAGGCGTCGGCCGCACGCTTTCTGCGCTACGCGCAAAGCGATCCAATGATGAACTGGGCGGGCGCGACCACCTGGTCGATGCACCACATCCCCGCGCTCTGGGCCCCCGCGCATCGCGGGCTCGCCGATCGCGACGTGCTGCTTGGCTATGCGCTCGAGGCCGCCGCCGATTTCGACGGCGACTCTGCGCTCGACCGCGCGCTCCATCACGATCTCACGGTGCTGCTGCCGTTCGGCTACAACCCCAAGGTCGACGTCGCCACCATGATGAGCAGTCTCGAGGCGCGCTGTCCGTTTCAGGATCGCGAGGTCGTGGAGTGGGCGGCGACCGTCCCAGCCTCGGCGAAGCTCAAGCCGTGGGAAGCGAAGTCGCTGCTGAAGAAAGTTGCTGCGCGCCGATTGCCGCGCGAGGTCGTGTACCGCCCGAAGCACGGGTTCTCGATTCCGCACGACGCGTGGTTTCGCGGCGCGTGGGCGGCGCCGGCACATTCCATCATCTTCTCCGATCAAGCGCGCAGCCGCGGCTTCTTCGACTTCGACTACCTGGAGCGGCTCTGGCAAGCGCATGCGTCGGGGGCCGCGCGCCACGGCACGCGCTTCTGGCTGCTGCTCTGGCTCGAGCTCTGGTTCCGGACGTTCGTCGATCGGAGCTTCGGCCCGGATCACGCGATGCCGGCGCTGACGGTCGGGTGAGCCGGGCGATGCGCATCTGTTACATCGTGCACTCGCAGAGCCACTTTGCGGCGCCCTACATCGATCACTTCGCGCGGCGCGGCCACGAGATCCACCTGATCAGCTTCACGCACGATCCGCTGCCGAACGCCGTGAACCATCACCCGTTACCGCACGACTGCGATCCCACCAAGAGCCCGATGTCGTACGTGCGGGCGATCCCGCAGGTGCGCCGCCTCGTGCGGGCGATCGCCCCCGACCTGGTGCACGCGCATTTCCTGACGAGCAACGGATTGGTGGCGGCGGCAAGCGGCTTTCATCCCCTGATCGTCAGCGCCCGCGGCAGCGACGTGCACAACTCGCTGCGCCACCCGGCGCGCCGTGCGCTGATCCGCTGGGTGTTGCAGCGGGCTGATCTCGTGAATCCCGTCTCCGAAGAGCTGAGCGCGAAAGTGCGCGAACTCGGGGTGCCCGCGAGCAAGACGCTCTGCCTCACGCAGGGCATCGACGCGCGCCGCTTCAATGTGCCGCGAGCGACGCGGACGGACGGGGTCGTGCGGCTGATCTGCACGCGGAAGCTGCACCGGCCGTATCAGCCGCAGACGATCATCGCGGCGCTCGTGACCTTGCCCGCGCATCTGAGGTTTCATTGCACGTTCGCCGCGCCCGGTCGCGATCTGGCCGCGCTCCGTCGCGACGTCGAAGCGCGCGGTCTCGCCGATCGAGTCACGTTTCTCGCGGGCTACGCGCCGGAAGAGCTCCCGGCCTTGCTCGCGGCCTCCGACGTCTACGTCTCGGCTTCGCTCTGGGACGGGACGAGCCCGGCGTTGCTCGAGGCGATGGCGGCGGGCGTCTTTCCGATCGTGACCGACGGTCCGGCCAATCGCGAGTGGATCCGGGGCGACGGCGACGGCGTCGTGTTTCCGCCCGACGACGTCGCCGCTCTGGGCGCCGCGCTGGCGACCGTGATCGCAGACCCCGAGCGCTGGTGTGCGGCGCGCGCGCGCAATCGTGCGCTCGTACTGGCGCGCGCCGATCGCGAGACCAATCTCGAGATCCTCGGCACGCACTACGAACGTCTCGTTGCCGAGGCGGGACGGCGTCCGCGCGGTCCGCGCGTCGCCGCCGGCGCCATATTGTCGGCGCTCGCGGCACGAGGGGCAGGGTGAGCGGCCCCGTCGACAAAATGCGGGCGCTCGCGGCGCGCGCGCTCAGCGCGTCGGGCGGCTATCACGCGCTCCGGGCTCCGCTCGGTCGCGCGCGCGGCGGGTTCGTCCTCGCCTATCACAACCTGCCGGCGTCACGTTTCGTCGAGCAGATCGCGGCGCTCGCACCGAGTCGTGCGGTCTCCCTCGACGAGCTGGTGGAGCGCCACGCCAAGGGACAACCGACCGGCGACCTCTTCGCGATCACGTTCGACGACGGCGTCGGCGAGACGGTGCGCGCGATTACGGCCGTCGCCGGCCCGCAGCAATGGCCGGTCTCGTTCTACTTGCCGACGCGGTATCTCGACGCGCCCGGAGGCATGCCGTTCCAGTGGCTCCGCGCGATCGAACGCCATGCGCCGGCGGTGAAACTGGAAGCGGCGGGCACCGTGTTCGACTTCACGGCGCCCGGTGCGGTCCGCGCGTTCGCGAAACGAATGACGAAGATCATGTACTCGCGCCCCTGGGACGAATACGGCGTGCCGCTGCGCGCGCTCGCGGCCGGGCTCGTCGAGCGTGGGCTCGTGAAGCCCGAGCTGCTGACGGTCCCGGCCGCGATCACGTGGCCAGAGGTCATGGACCTCGCGCGGAACGCGCTCTTCGGTTTCGAGAGCCACGGGGTGTCGCACACGGCGCTCGCGGCTCTGCCACCGTCGGCTCTCGACGAGGAGCTCGCGGCGAGCCAGCAGGCCATCGCCGCCCACACGGGCCGTCCGTGCCGGCACTTCTGCTACCCGTACGGCGGGTCGGCGAGCATCGGAGACGTCGCGCCGGCTGCGGTGGCGCGGCACTACCGATCGGCGACCACGATGGCGCGTGGGCGGCTCGGACGTCATGCGCTCGCGCTGCTGCCGCGGGTGCCGGTGTATCCACACGACGACGCGGACCTCGTGCGACTCAAGGTCCTGACGGCGTAGCCGACGCACGCATGACCTCGTCCCTGGAGATGCGCCGCCAGGCGGAAGCCATCATCCGCTCGTACGGCGAGATCGATCGCCACGTGGCAGAGGTCGGGATCGACGGCATCGACGGCCTGATGGAGCTCTCGAAGGTCATGGAGGCGGCGGTTGGGGTGGTGAGCTTCCTCGAGCTCGAGCGGGTGGTCGGCGAGATCCGGAGTCTGCTCGAGAGGCTGGTGCGGATGGATTCGGAGCTCGAGCAGCTGCGCGTGCTCAAGCTGGTGATGGCCAGTGACGACGAGGGCGCGCTCGTTCCGCGGTGAGTGAGAGCCATGCCGCGTCGCGAGCGGCATCTTGCGCCCGCCCGGATGTTGGACGCTCGTGCGAGATTGCACGAGAAATGCGAGTAGGCCTAATACCTTAGGCATTGAAATCGCAGGGTTTTTGGCCGTTTTGCGGCCGCCAGATGGCACTGGAATTGCTTTCCAGTCGGCGACGGGCCCCTCACGATCGAAGCGTGAGCGAGGTCTCAGAGGAGACGACTGGCGTGACGCAGGAAATCCGAGAGCTCATCGACCGCATACTTTCTTCCTACGACGAGATCGACGCGCGTTTCACGTCCGCTGGCGGCCTCGGCAGCATCCTCAGCCTCTACGAGCAGGTCCGACGCGAGCTCGAACGCGTGTCGTTCCAGGAGCTCGATCGCATGACGGGCGAGATCAAGAACGTGATCGAGGCGTTGCTCACCATCGATTATGAGCTTCGTAAGGTGCAGAACTTGAAGCTCGTTTTCGAATCGCGCGGCGGCCAAGGCACCCAGTAACAGGCGCCATCGCCGGCGAGCCGCATGCTCCTCGGGTGCGAGGATGCGCGGCTCGTCGCGCAGCAACGCGCGGCCAATGCTGCAAGCCTGCCAGGTGCAGGCCTGCAATCTCGCTGGCCGAATCTCGCGGAATCACAAAAATTTCACGCGGTTAACGTGAAATTTCGCGGGTTGAAAGCCTACATGCGCACAAGTACACTCGCCGTCGTCAGGCTCGCTCTTGCAAAGCCGCGACTCGCCGACGCGGAAAGAGCGATCCAGAACGGTGCACCCACGCCATGACTGCCCATCGCGATCGACCTCAGAGCCTGGTGCCAACGGAAGCGGCGATCTCGGTTCGTCCGGAGGTCCGCACCGAGCATGGCAGTCTTGTGGTCGTGCAAGAGCGCGTGCTCGCGGACATCTCGCACGAGCTCGGCAACTTCTTTCACAAGCTCTACTACTGGTCCGATTTCATCAAGACCGACAGCGACACGGCGAAGAAGGCGGACTCTACCGCAGGGCACATGCTCGAGCGGACGATCGCCAACCTCGAAGAGTTCTTGAAGGTCGCGCTCGAGTACTTCCACCCGATCACGTTGAACTTCACGAAGGTGCCGGTCGGGGAGATCCTCGACGGTTTCATGGTGCATCTCGGAGCGCACCTGAACGGCAACGCGGTCGAGGTACGGCGCAACCAGATTGATGCGCCGGCGACGATTCTCGTGGATCCGACGCGCATCTCGCAGGCGTTCCGAATCGCGCTTCATCACGTGCACGAAGACTTGAAGCTCGGTGGCGCGCTCACGGTCACGCTCGGCACCGCACGTCTGCGCGACTTCGACGGCCTCGAGATGCGACTCGACGTCGAGCCGAAGGTACCGGCATCGCCGCTCTTCCGCGGCGCGGAGGCGGGAGTGGAGTGGGCGGTCGCACAAAAATTGATCGAGCTGCACGGCGGCGAGATCGTCGAACGTTACGAGTCGAACGGGAAGAAAGTCGTAACGATTTTCCTACCGCTCTACGTCTAGATCGGGAGCACACGAAACCATGGATACGCGCATTCTCATCGTCGACGACGACCCCCTGATTTGCCGGCAGCTCGAAGACCTCTACACCTCGCAGCAGTACCTCGTGAGCAGCGCTGGTAATGCGTCCGAGGCGCTCCGGCTGCTCGGTGAGCACGATTTTTCGCTCGCCGTGGTCGACTTGCGCATCCCCGGCACCGACGGCATCGGGCTCACGCGCGAGATCAAAGAGCATTGGCCCGATCTCGACGTCATCATGATCACCGGCTACGCCAGCATCAAGGGCGCGGTCGAAGCGATCAAGCAGGGCGCCAGCGACTACATCACCAAGCCGTT
>JBDSJB010000117.1:0-10243 GCA_039917665.1 Binatia bacterium | reverse complement strand
CATCGTGCGCGGGTGTGGCCCGAAGATTCGCGGCGTTGGTGGATGTCGGCGCCGCACGGCACCTGGTCTCGGCATTGCTCACTCTCCGAGGCATGTCCGTTCTACGCTCTCGGCTGCGAGTGCTGTTGCTCCTGATGGCGGTGTCCGCCTGTCGGCCGTCGCTGCCGGCGCGGTCATCGAATGCCCCCGCTGCGCCGTGTTGCGAACGCGTCCCGGTCCATGATCTCTACGCCACGCCCTATCGGCAGCCGGGGCGATGAGCCTCCATCGTCCAGAGGTCGCCGTGCGGGGCATTGGCGTGACGAAGCGGTTTCGGCAGGGCGATGGCGTCGTGACCGCTGTTCGTGACGTTTCGCTCGACATCGGCGTCGGCGAGTTCGTCGCGATCATGGGGCCGAGCGGCTCCGGAAAGTCGACACTTCTGCATCTGCTCGGGGGCCTCGAATCCCCCGATACCGGCTCCGTCGCGGTGGCGGGCCGTGTGCTCTCGACCCTCTCCGACGACGCCCTCACCGTGTTTCGCCGTCGGAACATCGGAATCGTGTTCCAGGCGTTCAACCTGGTGCCGATGCTGACGGCGGAGGAGAACGTCGCGCTGCCGCTGCGGCTCGATGGTCGCTCGCCCAGGCAGGTACGCGAGCGTGTAACCGCGGCGCTTGCGAGCGTCGGGATGCTGCCGCGTCGCACCCACAAGCCCGACGCGCTGTCGGGTGGGGAGCAGCAGCGGGTGGCGATCGCGCGCGCGCTCGTCATCGAGCCGGTGCTGATGCTCGCGGACGAGCCGACCGGCAGCCTCGATTCACGGACGGCGGAAGACGTCGTGGCGACGTTGGGGCGTATGGCCCGTGAGCACGGGCGGACGGTCGTGATGGTGACCCACGACTCCCTTGCTGCATCGCATGCCGCTCGCGTGCTGCGGGTCGTCGACGGCGCCCTCGAGCCAGAGGCGGACGTGCCGATCGTGGCGGCGGGAGGGGCATGATGCTGGCGTGGTGGATCGTGAGCCGAGCGCTGGTGCCGCTGGCCGTCCGGCACCTGGCGACGCATGCGCGGATGGCCGCGGTCGCGGGACTGGCGATCGCGTGCGGTGTCGCGACGCTGTTGGCGACGCAGGTTCTCCACGGCTCCGCGCTCGCCACCTACGAGGAGACGACGTCCCGCCTCACGGGGAACGCGGCGCTGCTAATATCGAACGCGGACGCCGGTGTCGGCGAAGAGATCGCCGATGACGTGCGGGGGGTGCCGGGGGTCGGCGCGGTCGCGCCCTCGGTCGAAGGATTCGTCGGGCTTCCCGATTTTCCGGGTGAACGGCTCTATCTCTACGGCGTCGATCTTCTCGCTGACCAAGAAGTACGCGACTACGGGGCCGGGGCGACCGCCGTCGTGGAGGATCCGTTGGTGTTCTTGGCGGAGCCCGATTCGGTGGCGCTCACCAACGAGCTCGCGGAGGCACTCCATGTGCGGACGGGGGATGCGATCCGCGTCCTGGCTCCGCAAGGCGTCGTCACGCTGACGGTGCGCGCGTTACTCGAAACGCAACGCGGTCCGGCCAGCGTGCTCGGCGGACGGCTCGCGGTCGTGGACCTTTCCGTCGCGCAGGATGTGCTCCGCATGAACGATCGCGTGTCGCAGGTCGCCGTTACGCTCGTTCCGGATGCCGATGTCGCGAGCGTGGAAAACGCCGTCCGCGCGCGCGTCGGTGGCCGCGGCACGGTTGAGCCGCCGCGGGCCCGTACGGCGACGTTCACGCGCCTGCTCGCCAACTACCGCTATGGTCTGCTGCTGACCGCCGCCACGGCGACGGTGGTCGCGCTCTTCTTCGTCGTGAACGTCGCGACGATTGCGGTCGTCGAGCGGCGTCGCGAGCTCGGCCTGCTTCGCGCGATCGGCGTGCGACCCCGACATCTCGCCGGATTGGTCGCCGGTGAGATTGGGGTGCTCGCCGCGGTCGCGTCGCTCCTCGGTCTCCCACTCGGAATCGCGCTGGCGTGGATACTCGGCGATACGTTCTCGACCACGACGGCTGCGCTTTACGGGGAGACCGGCGGCGTCGCGATCCGCGTCTCGATCGGTGGGGTCATGACCAGTCTCGCGCTCGGCATCGTGACGCCGCTGCTCGCGATCGTCGGTCCTCTGCGACGCGTGCTCGTTGTGACGCCGCTCGATGCGCTGCGCACCATGGCCGACGAGGAGTCGCGAGGCGTGCCGCGGTTCGCAGCATTGGCAGGCCTCGGCGCCGTTCTGGTGATCGGGGCGACCGGCGCGTGGCTCGCTCGCACGAGGCTGCCGGTTTCGGCCGAGGGTCTCGGGCTGCTCGCCATGCTCGGCAGCATGACGGGCGTCGCGGCCTGTCTCCCGTTCTTCGTCCGGCACACGATGCTCACGGGTGATCGACTCGCGAGCCGTGGGCGCAGCTTGTGGCTGACGCTGGCTTTCCGCGGCATCGGCAACGACCTCGGTTCGGTCGCGGTTACGGCGTCCGCGCTCCTCGTCAGCGTGGCCGGCACGATCGCCGTCGTCACGTGGATCGCGAGCCTCGCCGCCGGTCTCGACACGGCCTTCGATACCGTGTTCGGACCGATCGATCTCTTTGTGAGCTCGGGCGGCGACCCCTTCGCGGTGGACGCCGTTCGCATGCCGGAAACGGTGGCGGGGGAGATCGCACGGATCGAAGGCGTGGCGGACGTGGACGAGGTGCGCATCGACCGCCTCGCGTTCGAGGGCTCATCGATCGCCATCGTCGCGAGCGACGGGGCCCACTATCTGGACCGGCGCCGCCGCCTCTTCATGGTCGAGGGCGATGCTCGTGCGGTCGCGAACGCGCTCGCGGCGGGAACCGGTGTCGTAGTCAACCAGACGTTCGCCAGCCGCTTTCATCGTCGGATCGGCGACGTGATCGAGCTCGCGACGCCCTCGGGGCCCTGGCCCTTCCGGATCGCCGGCATCCACCTCGAGCTCACGCCCGGGGACCTTGGGACCGTCCGCCTGGATCGCGCGGTGTATCGGCGCGCGTGGCGCGACACGAACGTCAACGTGATCGAAGTGACGCTCCAGCCACGGGCCGACCGAGATGCGGTGAGCACGCGCATTCGTCATGGGGTTGGCGAACGACACGCGTTGGTCGTCCTCACGGTCGAGGCGCTGCGCGAGGAGTACCGTGGCATGCTCGGGAACCTCACGAGGCTCGTGTACCCGCTCTTGGCGTTGACGGTGACGAGCGCGCTCGTTGGCATGGCGAGCGCGCGGGTCGCGGCGCTCATGGCGCAGCGACGCACCTTCGGGTTGCTGCGCGCCGTCGGTGCCACGCGTCGGCAACTCGCTCTGCTGCAGAGTCTGGAAGGCGTTGTGATCGCGACGCTGGCGGTCGTGATGGCGGCGGCCGTCGGCGGGGGGATCGGGTGGATGCAAGTCGAAGTGCTCCTCCGCGGCATGCTCGGCATGTCCGTGGTCTACGCCTACCCGCGTGGCGCCGCCGTGTTCGCGAGCGTCGCGGTCGTGGTCGTAACGGGGGCGATCGGGTGGCTGCTCGGCCGGCGGACGGGCGGCATGGCGATCAACGCAGCGTTGCAAGCGCCGTGATCCGCGGACGCGGCACGAGCGGGGGAGGCGACATGGACGAGAGGACTGGCGGGATTACCTTGGTCGACGTGCTGCGCCGGCGGGCCGCGGAGAGCCCGGATCGCATCGCGTACACCTTCCTGGTGGACGGCGAGGAGATCGAGACGTCGCTCACGTATCTCGAGCTCGAAGTCTGGGCCCGGCGCATCGCCGTGGCGCTTGCCGCACGCCATCTCGAGGGGCGGACCGCGCTCCTCGTCTGCGATCCAGGGTTGGATTTCGTGGCGGGGTTGTTCGGGTGTTTCTTGGCCGGCGTCGTAGCTGTTCCGGTCTATCCGCCCGATCCCCGTGCCATGGCCGTTGGGCTCGGACGTCTGGAGCAGATCGGCGCCGATGCCGACGCGGCCGTCGTGCTCACGACGGCCGGGGTGCGGGAGCGGACCGAGAGCTGGCTGCGCGGCGCCCCGATCTTGCGCGCATTGGAGTGGTGTTCGGTGGAGACGATGCACGTCGGATCCGAGGTCGCGTGGCGCGATCGCGGTGTCGGCCGCGACGGCATTGCGTTCCTTCAGTACACCTCGGGCTCCACCGGTTCTCCGAAAGGCGTCATGGTGACCCACGGGAACATCATGGCCCACGGCGCGAGTGTGTCGGCCGCACTCGGGCTCGAGGCGAGCGCCGTCGTCGTGAGCTGGCTGCCGCTCTACCACGACATGGGTCTCATCGGCTCCGTGCTCATCCCGCTCCAGGTCGGCTGCCGGTCGGTGCAGGTGTCTCCACTCGATTTCCTCGAACGACCGGTGCGATGGCTGCGCGCGATCTCGCGGTATCGCGGGACGCTGAGCCCCGCGCCGAACTTCGCGTTCGACTTGGTGGTGCGGCGAACGAGCGAAGCGGATCGGCACGGTCTCGATCTCCGTTCGTGGGCGGCTGCCATGAACGGCGCGGAACCCGTGCGCGCCGAGACCTGCGACCGCTTCGTCGCGGCGTTTGCACCGTATGGATTCCGCCGCGCCGCGTTCGTCCCCTGCTATGGGCTCGCGGAGGCAACGTTGATGGTGTCCGGGGGTCCGGCGGGATCCTTGGACGTGATC
Source organism: Binatia bacterium (assembly GCA_039917665.1). GTDB lineage: Bacteria > Desulfobacterota > Binatia > UTPRO1 > UTPRO1 > UTPRO1. Next base: position 5,591 of record JBDSJB010000117.1, on the reverse strand, counting down.
AGCGTCGACGGTGCGGCGCTGGCGCGCCATCGCGTCGTCGACATGCCGGTGGGCGCGGCTGGTGCGCGCACCATCGTCGGCTGCGGACGCGTGACACCCGGGCTCGAGGTGGTGATCGCGGACGCTGAGACGCGAGCGGAAGTCGGCCCGGGCGAGATCGGGGAGATTCTGGTCGCGGGTGGACACGTCGCCGCCGGCTATTGGCATCGGCCCGAGGACACGGCCGCGGTCTTTGCGGGGCGTCTCGCCAACCCATCACGAGGGCCGTTTCTGCGCACGGGCGATCTCGGGTTCGTGCGTGATGCGACGGTCTTTGTCACCGGCCGTCTCAAGGATCTCCTCATCGTGCGCGGCCGGAATCTCTATCCGCAAGATCTCGAACAGACCGCGGCACTGGCGCACCCGAGCTTGCGACCCGGCGGCGGTGCGGCCTTCGCGGTCGATGCCGGTAGCGGCGACGAGCGCATCGTGGTGGTCCACGAGAGCAACGCCGCGTGCGCGGACGAGGCCGTGGCGGCGGCTGACGCCATCGCGCGGGCGCTCGCGTCCGAGTACGACGTGCGGCCTCAGGCGATCGTGCTGATCCCGCCGCGCACGCTCCCGAAAACCTCGAGCGGCAAGGTGCGCCGCCGGGCCTGTCGCGACGCCTACGTCAGCGCGACGCTCGAGACGTTGCAGTTCCCCGAGTCCTCGCCGCCTGAAGCGCCAGTGACTGCTCCCGTCGATGCCGTCGCCATCGAAGCGTGGCTGGTCGGCATCATCTCGGAACTCCGGCGGCTGCCACCCGAACGCATTCGGCGCGACGACGTCCTGATGGCGCTCGGCATCGATTCGGCAGAAGCGGCGGAGGTGGCGGCGGCCCTCGGCGATCGGCTCGGGCGCCCGGTGCCCCTTCGCTTGGTCTTCGAGCACCCGACCATTGCGAGCCTGGCGGAGCGGTTGAGCGAGGTGGCCGCGTGAGTGCCGCGCCGACGCGACCGGCTGGTCCGCCGCCGGCTTTCGATCGCGCTCGGATCGACGCGCGATGGGACGCGCTCTGCGATCGCGGCAACCTGACGCGACGCCAGCTTCTGATTTGGGGCGGCGATCGTGTTGCTGCCGGAGCGCCGGTTTTTGCCGAAGGAGTGTTGCTGCACATCCAAGGCGCCCTCGACGTGCGACGGTTCCAGGCGGCGGTGCAGGCGGTGCTCGACGAATCGGACGCGTTGCGGTCCGTGGTCGAGAACGTCGAGGGCCGCCCCGTGCAACGCATCCGCGCGTCGATCCTGACGACGGTCGAAGTCGTGGACCTCGCCGCGAACGCCGATCCGAGTCGAGCCCTCGAAACGTTGGCCCATGACCGCGTGGCGCGCGTCGCGGGGATCGATACCCGGTTCGACACGATTCTCGTCCGTCTTGGACCGACCCATTGGGTGTGGGTCCTGACCCAGCATCAGCTCGTGTCCGACGCCTGGTCGTTCCGGCTCGTGTACGAGCGGGTCGCCGCGCACTACGAGGCTGACGCGGGGTCGCGGACCCTCGAGGCCGAGGCACCGCCGTCCTTCGCAGAGTACATCGCCCACGAGCGTGGCCTTCGTGCCTCGGCGCGGGCGGGAGCGGCACGCGAGTACTGGCGCGGCCGATACGGCGAGGAATCGACCCAGCATGCGCTGCCGCGACTCGCCGATCCACGCCAGGCGACGGCGATCGGCCGCGAGATCCGTCGCCTCGATCGCGCTACGGCGGCCCGGATCGCCGCGTTGGCGGCGCGTGCCGGCTCGCACGACGTCGGAGTGTTTGCGCTCGTCGCGAGTCTCCTCGCGGCCCACCTGTATCGAAGTGCCGGGAGCCGCCTCGTGGTTTTCGACGTCCCGTTCGCCAATCGCTCTTCGGAACGCTTCAAGCGCACGATCGGCTCCTTCATGAGCGTGTGCCCCGTGCGGATCGCAATCGACGGCGGGGACACCTTCGACAGGCTGTTCGAGCGCCTGCTCGCAGCTACCTGGGAGGCGTCGCAGCATCAGTGGTACGCCGACCGGGTCGGACGGGCGGACCAGCCGTACGAGGTGTTGGTCAACATCTACCGACACGAGATCGCCGGGCGCACGTTCGCGTCGATGCCGCTCCGCATCGAGTGGCCGTCGCCGACGCATCGGTTTGGCGGCGTCACCGTCGCGATCGCGGATTTCGGCGCGACCGGTGAGCCCGCGCTCGCAATCGACTGCAACCTCGAAGCCTTCGGCCCCGATGCGCGCGCGGATTTGGTTCGCGACGTGGGTCGATTGCTCGAACAGTGCCTGACGAATCCGACCGGTCGGATCGACGCGCCACCGTCGGCGTCGAGCTCGGTTCAGACGGGTGCGCTGACACCGCCCGTCTGGACCCGGTTCGCGCGGCAGGCGGCGTCCACGCCGCACGCGATCGCGGTGCAGGACGACGATACGGCGATCACGTATGCCGAGCTGCGCGCGCGGGCGGAGTCCGTGGCCGATCTGCTGAGCGCGCGTGGCGTCGCGCGGGGGGCTATCGTCGCGGTGTGGGGCGCGCGCGGCGTTCACGTGATCGCGGCCATGCTCGGGGTGTTTCGGAACGGCGCGGTGTACCTGCCGATCGATCCGCGCTGGCCGGCGACCCGCATCCGAGACGTGATGCGGCAGAGCGGGGCGCGCGTGGTTCTGACTCCCGAGGCGGGTACCCCAGTCGGGATACCGAGCCTCGACGACGAGGACGCGTGGGAGGTCGTAACGACCGTGGCGGTTGCGAGCATGCCCGCCCTCCGCGCCGACAGCGATCGCGCGAGCGACGCGCCGGCCGACCTCGCGTACGTCGTCTACACGTCGGGATCGACGGGAATTCCAAAGGGGGCGCTCGTCGACCACGCGGCGCTCGCAAATCACCTCGACGCCAAGATCGCGCTCCTGGCACTCGGTCGCGACGACCGCGTGGCGCAAACGGCGGCGGTCAGCTTCGACGTGTCGATCTGGCAATGCCTCGCCGTCCTGCTCGCTGGGGGTCGCGTCGTGGTCGTCGCGGACGATGCTGTGCGAGACCCGGCGCGTCTGCTCGGCGTGCTCGCAGGTTCGGGCGTCACCGTGCTGGAGGTGGTGCCGGCGATGATCGACCCTTTGCTCGAGACGTCCAGCGCGCCGGATCTCGCGCCGGCGGGCGCGTCGATGACGTTGCGGTGGCTCGTTGTCACCGGCGACGCGCTCGCGCCCGAGCTCTGTCGACGATGGCTTCGACGCTATCCGACGGTGCCGCTGGTGAATGCCTACGGTCCGACGGAATGCGCGGACGATGTCGCTCATCAGGTGATCCAGACGCCACCAGCAGCAGGCGCCGTCCGCGTACCGATCGGCCGACCGATTTCAAACGTGGGTTTCGAGATCGTCGACGCGACATTGCAACCGGTTCCGATGGGTGAGGTTGGCGAAATCGTCGTCAGCGGCATCGCGGTCGGGCGCGGGTATTTGAACGATCCCGAACGGACGGCCGCCGCCTTCGTGTCGGCGCCGGTGGGCTCGCGTCGCTATCGAACAGGCGATCGCGGGCGCGACCTCGGGGACGGCACGTTCGAATGCCTCGGCCGCCTCGACGATCAGGTGAAGATTCGTGGCGTGCGCGTCGAGCCGGGGGAAGTCGCCGCCGTGCTCGTGCAGCATGCCGACGTCCGGGATGCGGCCGTCGTCGCGGAGCCGGCTCCCGGTGGGGGTGTCCGTCTCGTGGCGTACGTGGTGCTAGCCGGTTCGCTGGCTACGGACGATCCGCGAGCGACGGGCGCGACGCTGACGGACCTCCGTGACTTCGCTGCCGCGCGACTGCCATCGGCGGCCGTGCCGACGAGCGTGACCGCGATCGCCGCGTTGCCGCTCGGCGCGAACGGCAAGCTCGACCGTTCGGCGTTGTCGTCCGTCGTGCGGGCGTTCAGTGACGGTATGGGCGTGCGGGTGGTGGAAACCTCGAGGGAAGAGGGCATCGCCCGGCTCTGGCGTGATCTGCTCGGTGTCCAGGTCGTCGGCTGTGAGGACGATTTCTTCGCGCTCGGGGGGGACTCGCTGCTCGTCTACCACATGCTCGCCCGCGTCCATGGCGAGCTCGGCCTCGTGGTCGACGTCCAGTCGTTTCTGGCTCGGCCGACGATCGCGTCGCTGCTGGCGGAGGTTCCTGGTGCATCCGCGGCGCGCGCCGACGTCGATGCGGACGCGTACGAGCGTGAGCTGGTAGCGATCGAGCGTCTTTCCGAGACCGAGGTGGCCCAGTTGTTGTCGGGGCACACGAGCACTGGCGAGCCCGTGCAGGTGGCGTCGTGACGGTCGGGCTCGAGGCGCGAGTCGCAACGCTCTCGACGGAGAAGCGCAGACTCCTGGCGCGCCGCCTCGACATCTTGCGGCGCCCGCCGGACGGCCCGCAGCCGTTGCCACGAGGTCCAGGCGTGGCCACGTTTCGCACGTCCTGGGCGCAAGAACGATTGTGGTTCCTCGAGCAGGTGGCGCCGGGAAACGCGGCGTACAACGTCATGGGCGCCTTTGATCTAGTCGGGCCCCTCGACCTCGCGGTGTTGCAGCGAAGCCTCGACACGCTGGTCGCACGCCATGAGAGCCTCCGCACGACCTTTGCCAGCGTCGACGGCGTACCGCTGCAGGTCGTCTCGCCGACGGGATCGGTGCGTCTGAGGCTCCGGCGAGCAGAAGCGGCGGCGGCGCTCCGACGCGATCTCGATGCCCCGTTCGACGTGACGCGTGGACCGTTGCTCCGGGTGACGGGGTATCGACTCGACGCCGAGCGCCACCTGATCGGCGTCGCCATGCACCATCTGATCAGCGACGCCTGGTCGGTTTCGATCTTGGCGCGCGAGCTGAGCGCGCTCTATCGCGCGGCGCTCGACGGCGGACCGACGCCGCTCCCGGCGGCGGCGCTGCAGTATGTCGACTATGCGGAATGGCAGCGGAGCAAGCCGCATACGGACGACCACTCCGCGACCGAGTATTGGCGGTTGCAGCTCCGGGGCACCCCGTACCCGGTGATTCCCGCCGGCGCTCGGCTCGGAGGATCTGGGGCGGCGGAGGTGGCTGATCTGGATGCGGCGCTCGTCGTCGGCGTCCGTGCGTGCATGCGTCGGAGCGGTACGACGCTCTTCGCGACCACGCTCGCGGCCTGGCTCGTCGTGTTGGCTGAACGGAGCGGGCTCGACGACGTGACGGTGTTGTCGCCCGTCGCCAATCGCGAACGGCCGGAAGTCGCGGGGATCATCGGCTTCTTCGTCAATTTGGTCGCTCTCCGGGTGCGTGTCGACGACGATCCCACGTTCGAGGCGTTGCTGGATCGGGTGCGGGGCGTCGTGCGCGAAGCGCTTCGGCATCAATCAGTACCGTTCGAAAGGGTGCTGTCGGCGCTCGGCGTCGATCGTACCTTGACGCGTCCACCGCTCACCCCGTTCGCCTTCGCGGTCGAGCATGCGAGCGTTGGCGTCGTGGATTTTCCCGGTGTGGTGACGACCGTCGTGCCGCTCGAGGTCACGACCAGCCGGACCGATTTGATGCTGGTCGTGATCGAGCGCCGAGACGGCATCTCGCTCCGGCTCGAGTACGACTCTCGCCTCTACGAGCCCGGGG
>JBDSJB010000116.1:0-56621 GCA_039917665.1 Binatia bacterium | reverse complement strand
CGTCCCATGTCATCGGGCGGATTCCACCAGGGCCGGCGAATCCCCTGGGCGAGCGCTGGATCGGGTTCACGCACGGCGCGGGATGGACGTGGACGGTCGGCATCCATGGAACGCCGCACCCCGAGCTACTCGGTCGCGCCGTCAGCGGCGGATGTATCCGCATGCGGAACGACGACGTGATCCGGATCTACGACCGCGTCCGGCTCGGGACAACGGTCGTCGTTCAGCCCTGATGACGCGGCGACGGAACAAGGTCAGCCGCGCCGCGTCCCGTGCTACTCCTCGACGACAACCGTGGTGCCGATCTTGACCCGCTCAAAGACCTTGACGACGTCCGCGTTGGCCATGCGGACACAGCCATGGCTCACGGCCTGTCCGAGCACGGAAGTCTTGGCGGTACCATGGAACCCTACCTGCCAGCCGTGGGCGTACGCGAAGCCGATCCAACGCAGACCGAGCGGATTGTTGGGTCCCGGCGGGACCCGGCCTTTGTTGGGCTTCTTCGTGTCGTTGAAATCGAATGCCAGGAAATCGGGGTTCTCGACCATCTCGTTGATCTGGAAGCGTCCCGTCGGGGTCGGCCATTTGGGCTGGCCAATGGCCACCTTGTAGCCCTCGGACGGCTGTTTGACTTCGTTCTCGACGAAGTAGAGCCGCCGCTCGTTCAGCCGCAGCAAAAGGTACGCTTCCGGGGCCTTCGTCGGCTCCGGTACCGGAGCGACGGGGCTCGGCTCACGCCCAAAGAGGCCACAGCCGGTTACGCAGACCAGGAGCAGGACGATCAGAATGCGTTCCGCCGCCGCCGCCGTGCCCCATCGAGTCATCGCATGATCGGAATGCATGCCCACCGTATGCCAGTGATGCCGACGTTTTTGAAGTCGGGCGGCGCGGTTCGACGCACTTTTCAGGAGCGCCGGCGCCGCGTCGGCCCGAGGAGCGCCCCCATCAGGCTGCGCGTCAGCTGATTCGCGACCGAGCGGGTGAGCGGGGACTTCAGGATCCTCTCGAAGGTGCTCGGCTGTTCGCGTCCGCGCGGTGCCGGGGCGGCGCGCTCGGGCGTGTCGTCAGTATCGGCCGCCGCCTTGGCCTTGCCGCTCAGCACCTCGCGGGCGCTCTCCCTGTCGATGGCCTGGGCATACTTCCGAACCTGTGCGGTCGCGAGCCGAGGTTTCAGCTCGGCGTCCGTGAGCGGCCCCATGCGCGACGCGGGCGGGATGAGCCGGGTCGCAAAGGGCGGCGTCGGCGCGCCGTTCGCACCGAGCACCGTGATCAGCGCCTCGCCGATGCCGAGCGTCGTGAGCGTTTCCTCGACGTCGTAGAACTCGGTCTTCGGAAACGTGCGGGCGGCGGCTTTCAGCGCCTTCTCGTCGTCGGGGGTGAAGGCTCGGAGCGCGTGCTGCACGCGATGCCCGAGCTGACCCAGCACGTCGGGCGGCACGTCCTTCGGGCTCTGCGTCACGAAGAACACGCCGACACCCTTCGACCGCACCAACCGTACGACCTGCTGCACCTGATCCAGGAAGGCCTTGCTCGCGCCGTTGAAGAGCAGGTGCGCCTCGTCGAAGAAGAACATCAGCTTCGGCTGATCGAGGTCGCCGACCTCGGGGAGCGTCGCGTACAAACGCGCCAGCATCCACATCATGAACGTCGAGAAGAGGGCGGGCTTGTCCTGGACGTCGGCGAGCTCGAGCACGGTCACGAGCCCGCGGCCGTCGCGCTCGGTCTGCATGAGATCTTCGAGCTCGAACTCGGGCTCGCCGAAGAATTGCAGCGCGCCTTGAGTTTCGAGCTCGACCATCTCGCGTAGCAGCACGCCGACGCTCGCCTTCGACATCCCACCGTAGTCCTTGAGATCGGCGGCCCCGTCGCCCGCGAGATGCTGCAGGACCGCGCGCAGGTCGGGAAAATCGAGCAGCAGGAGATCGCGGTCGTCGCAGTATTTGAAGACCATGCTGAGGACGCTCGTCTGGGTCTCGTTCAGGTCGAGGACCTTCGCGAGCAGCAGCGGCCCGAACGACGACACGGTCGCGCGCAGCTGGGCGCCGTGCTTGCCGGTCAGGCTCACCAGCTCGATCGGGAACGCGCTGGCGTTCCACGTGTAGCCGGTGTCGCGCGCCCGCGTCGCCACGCGATCGCCGCTCTCGCCCGCGACGCCGAGCCCCGAGAGATCGCCCTTCAGGTCGGCGACAAAAACCGGGGTGCCGGCGGCCGCGATCTGCTCGGCCATGAGCTGGAGCGTCTTCGTCTTGCCGGTGCCGGTCGCGCCGGCGATCAAACCGTGGCGATTCAGCATCGCGAGCGGCACGCGCACCAGCGGCTCGGGGACGCATTCGCCGCCGTGCAGCGGTGCTCCCAGGGTCACGACCTTGGCGGCGTTCGGGAAAGCCGCACGTGCTGCGGCCACGAGCTTCGGATCGATTGCCACGAGGTCCTCCTACCGTCTGCGTTCTTCGGGAGCGCGGGCACTCTACTCCCACGCATGCGAGGCCGGAAGGTCCGTGGTCGCGGCGGGTCGAGGGCTACCAGTTCAGCTGGTAACGTTTGCGCTTCCGCCAGAGCGTCGTCGTGTCGACGCCGAGGCGGGCGGCCGCTTCTTCGAGCGTCGCCGATTCGGCCAGCACGTGCTCGATGTGACGTTTCTCCACCTCTTCGAGCGACGCGGCCGCGCTCTCGACAACTGGCACCACACGATCCGGCGGCGCGAGCAGGCGATCGGGAAGATCCTCGGCCTCGATGGCGTCGCCGCGCGACAACACGGCGGCGCGCTCGAGCGCGTTGGTGAGCTCGCGAACGTTGCCGGGCCACCCATAAACATGGAGCGCCGCGCGCGCTTTCGGCGCGAGCCGCAAGGCGCCGCGGCGATCGCGCGCGGCGAGCCGCGCCAGCACGTGGTCGATGAAGCCGTTGAGGTCCTCGCGGCGTTCGCGCAGGAGCGGCAGGCGGATGCCGACGACGTTCAGGCGAAAGTAGAGATCCTCGCGGAATCGGCCGGCCGCGACGTCGTCTTCGAGCGCACGATTGGTGGCGGCGATGACACGGGCGTCGACCTCGCGCGTCTTGCCATCGCCGACGCGCTCGAACCGGCGCTCCTCGAGGAAGCGCAGCAGCTTCGCCTGCAGCTCGAGCGGCAGCTCGCCCACCTCGTCGAAGAAGAGCGTACCGCCCTCGGCGGCCTCCACGCGGCCGGCCTTGTCTTTGTGCGCGCCCGTGAATGCGCCGCGGACGTGCCCGAAGAGCTCGCTTTCGAGCAAGTGCTCGGCGAGTGTCGTGCAGGCAATCGTGACGAAGGGGTGGGCGGCGCGTCGGCTCCAGGCGTGCATCCGGCGCGCGAGCACCGTCTTGCCCGTGCCGCTCTCGCCGGTCAGCAAGACGACCGCGTCGCTCGCGGCCGCGCGTTCGGCGGTCGTGAGCGCGCGTTGCATTGCGGGGCTCGCCGACGTGAGGATCAAGTCTTCGCCTGCCGCTTGGCGAAGCCGGTGATTCTCGCGCCGGAGACCCTGCATCTCGAGCACGCGCGCGAGCACGAGGTCGATCTGCTCCAGGCTGAAGGGTTTCACGAGGTAATCGTGCGCGCCCCCGCGAATCGCCTCGACGGCTTGCGCGACCGTCGCGTACGCCGTCATCAGCACGACGGCCGTCTCGGGAGCGCGCCGCGCGATCTCGGCGAGGAGCGCGAGGCCGTCGACGCGTGCCATGCGTACGTCCGAGAACACGACGTCGAAGCGGCGGCGGGCGAGTGCGGCGAGCGCCTCGTCGCCGTCGGCGGCGATCTCGACGTCGTGACCTTGGCTCCGAATGTACGTCGCGAGCGTGGTTCGAATGTTCGGCTCGTCATCGGTGATCAGGATCGTCGCCATCTCAGCTCCGGGGCAGCTCGAGCGTGAAAGTCGTGCCCGCCGTCGGCGAGCTCTCGAGGTATACCCTGCCGCCGTGGGCTTGCACGATGTCGCGGACGATCGCGAGCCCGAGGCCCGCGGCCCCCGCCTCGCCGCCGCCGAGGTGCTGCGTGAAGCGCTCGAAGATGCGCTCCTGTTGCGCGACGGGGATGCCGGGGCCGGTGTCGTGGACGGCGATGCGCGTCACGTCACCGGCGACGGCCGTGGAGATCGCGATCCGGCCGCCGCGCGGCGTGTAGCGGAGCGCGTTGGCCACGAGATTCGAGAGCGCCCACGTGAGCTTCGTTTCGTCGCCGTCGACCACCATGCCCGGCTCGACCTCCGGCGTGATGGCGACCCCTTTCTCGTCGGCCTGAATGGCGAACAGCGTGACGATGCGGGCGACGACTGTCGCCAGGTCGACCGGCTCACGGCCGACCGCGATCGCCATCGCGCGCGTGCGGGCGACGTCGAGGAACTGCTGCGACACGTCCTGCAGCCGCAGCACGTCCTCGTGCGCGGTCGCGAGCAGGCGCTCCGTGTCCCCACCGGTGGCATCCGGCCCCCGGCGCAGCAGCTCGACCGCCATGCGCAGCGACGTGAGCGGCGTTCGGAGCTCGTGCGAGAGCGTGGCGACGAGGTTCTCGCGGCGTCGCTCCTGGTCGCGCAGGTAGGTGACGTCCTGCAGCGTCAGAATCAGTCCGGCCGGCAAGCCGTCACGGGCCTGCCGGGTCGTCGGGCGCAGCATGTAGTGATGATCGCGGCCGCGGAGGAAGAGGGTGATCTCGACACGATCGCGCTCGCGTTCGGGGTGGGCGAGGATCTCGCGCGTGGCCTCGCGCAGCCGAAGGTAGTGCGGGTGCGTAGACGCCAGGTCGTCGAAGCGCGCGTGCAACACCGTCGCGCGGTCGACCTCGAGAATGGCGCAGGCGACCGCGTTCACGTGCACGACCGCGCCGGTCGGATCGAGGACGATGAGGCCGTCCTCGCTGGCCTCGATGATGGCCTCGGTCTTGGCCTGCTCGTCGAGTACGACGTCGATGCGAGTGCGCTCGATGGCGACGGCGACTTGATCAGCGAATGCGTCGAGCAGTTGGCGTTGATCCGGTGTCAGACCGTGCGTCGGTGCCCGGACTCCGAGCACGCCGACCATGCCGCGCGCCGTTCGCACCGGCACGCAGACCCAGTCGCCGCCGGGCAGGGTTTGGGTGCCGGGACCGGCCGGCTCGTCGTGATCCCACACCCACGTCGCGGCGGCGATCTCGGTGTCGTCGAAGTCGGCGCTGGGGGGCTCGGAGGCGCGGAGGACGAGGCGAGCGCCGTCGCGCGTCAGCACGACGGCGGGATGGGCGAAGAGGCCGGCCAGGTGCCGCACGACGACCGGCAGCAGATCGTCGAGGCCGACCGCTCCCGCGATGTGGCGCGCGAACGCGTAGAGCGCGCCGGTGTGCTGCTCACGGTGGCGGGCGAGGGCGGCTTGATCACGCGCCCGCACCGTCAGCTGGCTCGTCAGGATTGCAACGATCAGGAACACGATCAGCGACACGATGTCCTGCGGCTGCGTCACCGAGAGCGTGAGCAAGGGTGCGACGAACAGAAAATCGTAGATCAGGACGCTGACGAACGACGCCAGGATCGACGGGCCGAGCCCGCAGAACACGGCGCTCAAGAGCACGCCGGCGAGGAACACCATCGCCGGGTCGTCGAGCGCGACGCCGCGTTCGAGGGTTTTTGCGCCGACTGTCGCGACCGCCACGATCCCGCCCGCGGCGAGATAGCGAAGCCCGTCCTGGGTCGGTGGCACGTCGTGCGGAGCCCGTACCGCGGCACGGTGCGCGTCTGGCTCGCCCGTGATCACACGCACGTCGATGTCACCGCTCGTGGCGATCACGCGCTGGAGCGGCGAGGGCGCGAGCAGTGTCCGCCACCACGGCCGGTCGGGCTTCCCGAGCACGATCTCGGTGACGTTCCGCGCGCGGGCATGACGGATCAGCGCCGCTGCGACGTGCTCGCCGGTGAGGGTCACGGGCTCGCCGCCGAGCCGTTCCGCCAATCGTAGGGTCTCCGCCACGCGCGCCTTCGCGGCTGCGCCACGCCGGGCGAAGGCGGTCGTCTCGACGAAAACCGCGAGCCACTCGGCCCGCCGCCGCGCCGCGAGCCGGCGGGCTGCGCGCACCAGGCGCTCGGCGAGCGGCGAGTCGCTGACGCCGACCAGAATGCGCTCGGTCACGGGCCACGTGCCGCTGATCGCGTGCGCGTGCATGTACGCCTGCATCTCGTCGTCGACGCGCTCGGCGGCGTGACGGAGCGCGAGCTCCCGAAGTGCGGTCAGATTCCCTGGTGTGAAGTAGTTGGCGAGCGCGCGCTCGGCCGCCGGGCCGAGATAGACCTTGCCTTCCTCGAGGCGTTTGATCAGGTCGTCGGGCGGCAGGTCGACGAGCTTCAGCTCGTCGGCGCGCTCGAGGATGCCGTCGGGGACGGTTTCGCGGACGCGGACGCCGGTGATCTGCGCGACGACGTCGTTCAGGCTCTCGACGTGCTGGATGTTGATCGTGGTGTAGACGTCGATGCCCGCTTCGAGCAGCTCCGCGACGTCGGAGTAGCGCTTGGGGTGACGGCTGCCGTCGACATTGGTGTGCGCGAGCTCGTCGACCAGCACGATCGCTGGCCGACGCGCGAGGATCGCGTCGAGATCCATCTCGCGGAGCGTCCGGCCGCGATGCTCGATGGCCCGCTTCGGCACCACTTCGAGGCCCACCAGCAGCGCTTGGGTCTCGGCGCGGCCGTGTGTTTCGACCACACCAACCACCACGTCGACGCCCTCGCGCTGACGCTCGTGCGCGGCTTCCAGCATCGCGTAGGTTTTGCCGACGCCGGGCGCGGCGCCCATGAAGACGCGGAGCCGGCTCCGCTCCGCCCGGGTGGCTGCGTCCAGCAACGCGTCGGGCGACGGTCGGCGGTTCTCCGCACTGTCTCGGCCTGGCATTGGCGCTCAGTGTACTGCGTGTCGGGCCCCGAGAGCAGAGGCGGTCTGCGCCGATGCGTCGAGCGCCAGATTGAGGGGCAGCACGGCGACGACGGGCTCACCGAGGACGCCGAGCTGCCGCGGGTCGGTGTGCGCCGCAACGAGCGCGAGCACGGCGGCTTCGGTGAGGCCTCGTACCCGCGCGACGCGTGCCGCTTGGTAGCGTGCCGAGGCCGGACTGATGTTCGGATCGAGGCCGCTGGCCGAGCTGGTGACGAGATCGATCGGCACGGGCGCCGTGTTGCCGGGGTCGGCTGCTCGGAGCGCCGCGACGTGCGCCGCCACCGCCTCGGTGAGCGCGTCGTTCAGGGGACCGAGATTCGAGCCCGACGAGGCCGCGCCGTCGTACGCCGCCGGACCCGTCGCCGATGGCCGGCTCCAGAAGTATTTGGGATCGTCGAAGGGTTGTCCGATCAGCGTCGAGCCGATGACCACGTCGCCGCGCGTGAGGAGGCTGCCGTTCGCCTGGCTCGGGAAGAGCACTTGCGCGAGCCCGGTCACGACGAGCGGATACACGACGCCGGTCAGCATCGTCAGTAGCAGGAGCGACAGGCACGCGGGTTTCAGTTGTTTCATCATGGCAGTCTCCTCCGATGCTCCGTCTTCACGCGAGACCGAGCGCGACGAGCACCACGTCGATCAGCTTGATGCCGACGAACGGCGCCACGATTCCACCGACCCCGTAGACGAGCAGGTTGTCGCGCAGCAGCACCGACGCCCCGACGGCGCGATAACGGACACCGCGCAGTGCCAGCGGAATCAAGCCGATGATGACGAGCGCATTGAAGATCACGGCCGACAGGATCGCGCTCGCCGGCGTCGCGAGGTGCATGACGTTCAAAGCGTTCAGCACCGGATACGTGCCGGCGAACGCGGCGGGAATGATCGCGAAGTACTTGGCGACGTCGTTCGCGATCGAAAACGTCGTGAGAGCGCCGCGCGTCATGAGCAGCTGTTTCCCGATCTCGACGATCTCGATCAACTTGGTCGGGTTCGAGTCGAGGTCGACCATGTTGCCGGCTTCCTTCGCCGCTTGGGTACCCGTGTTCATGGCGACGGCGACGTCGGCCTGAGCCAGCGCGGGTGCGTCGTTGGTGCCGTCGCCGGTCATCGCAACCAAACGTCCGCCGCGCTGGTATTCGCGGATGAGCTCGAGCTTCTTCTCGGGTGTGGCTTCCGCGAGGAAGTCGTCGACGCCGGCCTCGGCGGCGATCGTCGTCGCCGTGAGCGGGTTGTCGCCCGTGATCATCACCGTCTTGATCCCCATGCGGCGGAGCTCGGCGAAGCGTTCCTTGATATGGGTCTTCACGATGTCCTTCAGTTGGATGACGCCGAGCACGCGCGCACCCTCGGCGACGACGAGCGGCGTCCCGCCCTCGCGCGCGATGCGCTCGACGTGGCTGCGCACGACGGCGGGGAACTGACCGCCGTTGGCCGCGACGTAGGCCTCGATGGCGTCCGCCGAGCCCTTGCGGACGTGACGGCCGCCGAGGTCGACGCCGCTCATGCGGGTCTGCGCGCTGAACGGGATGAAGGTCGCTCCGAGGGCGTGCCCGTCGCGCTCACGGAGCCCGTATTGCTCCTTGGCGAGCACGACGATGCTGCGGCCCTCCGGGGTCTCGTCGGCGAGCGACGCGAGCTGGGCGGCGTCGGCGAGCTGCTCGATGCCGATGCCGTCGGTCGCGAAAAAGGCCGTGGCCTGCCGGTTGCCGAGCGTGATCGTGCCGGTCTTGTCGAGCAGCAGCACGTCGACGTCGCCCGCCGCCTCGACGGCACGGCCGGAGATGGCGATCACGTTGGCCTGGATCATGCGATCCATGCCCGCGATGCCGATCGCTGAGAGCAGGCCGCCGATCGTGGTCGGGATCAGGCAGACCAGGAGCGCCGTCAGGACGGTCATCGTGATGGGCGCGCCGTGACCGACCTCGGTGACGGCGTAGATCGAGAAGGGCAGCAGGGTCACCGTCGCGAGCAGGAAGACGATGGTGAAGCCGGCGAGCAGGATGTTGAGAGCGATCTCGTTCGGCGTCTTCTGGCGCTTCGCGCCTTCGACCATGGCGATCATGCGGTCGAGGAACGTCTCTCCGGGGTCGGTCGTGACCCGGATCACGAGCCAGTCGGAGAGGACACGGGTGCCGCCGGTGACGGCGCTGCGGTCGCCGCCGGCTTCGCGGATCACCGGCGCGCTCTCGCCCGTGATCGCGCTCTCGTCGACCGAGGCGACCCCGATCAGTATCTCGCCGTCGCTCGGAACGAACTCGCCGGCGTTCACCAACACGACGTCGCTCTTGCGCAGGTCGGCGCTGGTCGTGGGAACCGTGGGGGCGCTTTCTGGACGAAACGTCCGGCTGTCGGGCGCGGACGAGAGCTTCCGCGCCACGATGTCGCGGCGCGATTTGCGGAGGGCATCGGCTTGGGCCTTGCCGCGCCCTTCCGCCATCGCCTCGGCGAAATTGGCGAAGAGCACGGTGAACCAGAGCCAGAGCGCGACCGCTAGGATGAAGCCGGCGGGCGCCTCACCGTGGCCGCCGAGGGCCTGCAAGAAGAGCAGGGTGGTGAGGACGCTCGCGATCAGCACGACGAACATCACCGGGTTCCGCACCTGATGGCGCGGGTCGAGCTTGGTGAACGACGCGCCGATCGCGCCGCGGACGATGGCGGGATCGAGCAGGGGACGAGCTTTGGCAGCGGTCGACATGGTCGTGGTCCTCACTGGACGAGCATCAGGTGCTCGACGATCGGGCCGAGCGCGAGCGCGGGCACAAAAGTGAGCACACCGACGATGATCACGACGCCGATCAGCATCGCGATGAAGAGCGGCGTGTGGGTGGGCAGCGTACCGGCTCCGGCCGGCACGTGCGTCTTCTTCGCGAGCGAGCCGGCGATCGCGAGCGTCGGGATCGCGAGCCAGTACCGCGCGATCAGCATCGCGAGCCCGCCGGTCACGTTGTAGAAGGGCACGTTCGCCGAGAGGCCGGCGAAGGCGCTCCCGTTGTTGTTCCCCATCGAGCTGTACGCGTAGAGGATCTCACTGAAGCCGTGGGCACCCTTGTTGAGTCGGCCGCCGAGCCCCGCGTCGGTGAGCACCGCGAGCGCCGTGAAGCCGAGCACCACGATCGGCGGAATCAGGATCACGACCGCCGCCATCTTCATTTCGTAGACCTCGATCTTCTTGCCGAGATACTCTGGCGTGCGCCCGACCATGAGGCCGGAGACGAAGACCGCAATGATGGCGAAGATCAACATGCCGTAGAGGCCCGAGCCGACGCCGCCGAAGATCACCTCACCGAGCTGCATCATGAAGAGGGTGACGAGGCCGCCGAGCGGGGTGAACGAGTCGTGCATCGCGTTCACCGAGCCGTTCGACGCGGCCGTGGTCGCCGTCGCCCAGAGCGCGGAGTTGGCGACCCCGAAGCGCGCCTCTTTGCCTTCCATGTTGCCGCCGGGCTGGACGTCGCTCGCGACCGCGTCGACGCCGAGCGGCGTGAGGCGTGGATTGCCGCGGAACTCGGCCCACTCACACACGGCGAGCATCACGACGAAGATGACGGTCATCGCGGCGAGCACCGCCCTGCCTTGGCGCGCGTCGCCGACCATCCGGCCGAACGTGCAGCAGAGCGCGGCGGCGATCAGGAGAATCGCCAGCATCTCGAGAAAATTCGAGAGCGGCGTCGGGTTCTCGTACGGGTGCGCGGAATTGGCGTTGAAGAACCCGCCGCCGTTGGTCCCAAGCTGCTTGATGGCGATCTGCGACGACGCCGGACCCATCGGCAGCGTTTGCTCGGCGACGGTCGTGCCGTCCGCGCCCTGCGTTGCTGCGAGTAGCGGCACCGTCCGGTAGGCGCTGAAGTTCTGCACGACGCCTTGCGAGACCTGGACCAGGGCCAATCCGACCGCGAGCGGCAGGAGGATCCAGAGCACGCTCCGCGTGAGATCGACCCAGAAGTTGCCGATCGCGGCTGAGGCGGCGCTTCGAAAGCCGCGGATCAGCGCGACGAGCGTGGCCATCCCCGCCGCGGCCGACACAAAGTTTTGAACCGTCAGCGCCAGCATCTGCGTCAGGTAGCTCATGGTCGCTTCGCCGCCATAGCTTTGCCAATTCGTGTTGCTGGCGAAGCTCGCCGCGGTGTTGAAGGCCGAGTCGGGAGACACGCCGGCGAAGCCCTCGGGATTCAAGGGCAGGACGCCCTGCAACCGTTGGATGCCGTACGCGGTCAGCACGCCGACCGCGTTGAAGAGCAGCATCGCGACGGCATACGTTTTCCAGTCCATGCCTTCGTCGGGATCGACGCCGCAGGCGCGGTAGACGACACGCTCGACCGGCCGCAGCACCGGGTCGAGCCAGGTCGGCTTGCCGTCGTAGACGCGCGCCATGAACGCTCCGAGCGCCGGTGCGAGCGCGAGCAGGACGACGAGATAGAGGGCAATCTGGAGAGAGCCGTTCGCCGTCATCAGAAGAGCTCCGGCTTCAACAGTGCGATGAAGAGGTAGACGAAGAGCGCGATGCTCACGACGCCGCCCAGTACGTAGATGATCGTCATGGGGTCATCCTCACAGGCGGTCGAGGAGCTCGACCAGCGCCAACGAGACCGCGAAAAATCCAACGGTCACTCCCAGGTAGACAAGGTCCATGGGAATCCCGTTGCATCGCGCGTGCCGCGTGCGGAACGACGGATTGGCGCGGTCGAGCCGTCGATGGCCGGCCGGTCACGTTGCACGATGCAATGCTCGGCTCTGCGGCGTGCACGGCTCGTTCTAGGAGACGCCCATGAACATCGTCGACATGATGCTCGCCCTTCGTCGTCTGATCCTCGCGATCGCCGGTGCACTCTCGTGGCTGGGTCCGACGCTCGCGCGCTGGACCGTCGGCTGGATCTTCGTGCTCTCCGGGTGGGGCAAGCTCCACAACCTCGAACGCGTGATCGGCTACTTCGGCGAGCTCGCATCCCGCATGCCGAGCTGCAGGCGCCATTCGTCGCCGGGGTCGAGTTCGTCTACGGCGCGCTCGTGCTGATCGGGCTCTTCACGCGGGTCGCGAGCGTGCCACTCATCGTCACGATGATCGTCGCGCTCGTGACCGCCCAGAAGGAGAACGTCGGATCGGTCGGCGATCTCTTCGGCTTGATCGAGTGGAGTTACCTCGTCTTGCTGGTCTGGCTCGGTGTCGCCGGTCCCGGTCCGCTCTCACTGGATGCGCTTCGCGGTGCGGTGGGCGACGCGCCGCGCGTAAGCCCGGCGCTCGACCCCGCGGTCAGTCGTCCGACCGTCGACGCCTAGGCACACGCGCCCGATCGCGCTAGCTTCCGCGCGCGAATCCACCAGCATGGATGGCCTAGTCAACAAGGCGCTCGTGGCCGTGATTCGAGATCGCATCGGCGAGCCGGCGTTCGTCGCGATGGCGCGTGACGCGGGCCTCGTTGCGGGCGCGTTCGTGCCGGGCAACGTCTACGACGACGCCGTCACGTATCGGCTGGTAGGCGCCGGCGCGCGCGCGCTCGGCATCTCCGAGAGCGCGCTGCTCGAATCCCTCGGCGAGCACTGGGTCGAGTTCGCGATCCGCGAAGGCTACGGCGGGTTTCTCACCACGGCGGGGCGCACGTTACGCGACGTGCTGCTGAATCTCGATCGCATGCACGAGAAAATCTCGCTCAACTATCCGCACGTGCGACAGCCGACCTTCTGGTGCACCGACGTGACGCCGGCCGGGTTCGTGCTGCACTACACGTCGCCGCGCGCCGGGCTTTCCTCGCTCGTGATGGGCATCGTCCGCGGACTGGCGCGCATGCACCACACCCACGTAGAGATCGAGCACCGCCGCCGTCTCGCCGACGGCGCTCCGCATGACGAGTTTGCCGTGCGTTTCCAGCACTGACGCGTCAGGGGCGCCGACGCGAGAGCCGGGGCAGCTCGGGAATCTCGCCAGTTCCCGCTCCCGGCACGAGCGGCGACAACGTGAACGTCGTCTGGACGCCTTCGGCCTCGAGCTCCTGCAGGAACGTCGAGACGCGTCGATAGGCGGCCTGAGTGCTCGGGCGGTCGATACGAAACTCGAGTCGCGTCCCGGCTTTCGCCCGCAAGCCGTGGACGTGGGTCCGCAGATTCTCGAGATCGTAGGGCGTTGCTTCCGCCGCGAAGTACAGGGAGCCGCGAGTTGAAACGATCCGCGCGTGGAACATGATCGGCCTCACAACAACAGGTGGGAGTACCGGAACAGGGGGAGTATGCGGACGACACGCAGCGCGAATCAATCCCCTCGACAGGTGAGACGCAAAGATTTTTCGGCACACGCACTCACGCAGGAAGATCGCATGTCATCCGTTTGCGTTCGTCGCGACGACCGATCTAGTTCCGCGCCCATGTGGAACACGCGAACCCCGCACGCGCACGACCTGACGGCCGGTGCCGATGGCCCCGGTCGTCGAACCGCGCGTGCAATCGTCGTCGCGACCTGCTTGAGCCTTGCCGCGGTAGTCGCGGTCGCCGCCGCTGGCTGCGCGGTGAATCCGGTCACGCATCGGCCCGAGCTCGCCATGGTGTCGCGCTCGACCGAGCTCGAGCTCGGGAGCGAGCAGGCGAAGTCGGTGGCCGCGGGCATGGGGCTGCTCGACGACGCGGCGATCGCCGCCTACGTCCGGGCGATCGGCGCGCGGCTCGCGGCGCGATCGCCGCGTGCGGACGTGCCGTACGCCTTCCATGTCGTCGACACGCCGGAGCCGAACGCGTTCGCGATTCCGGGTCACGTGTACGTGACGCGGGGTCTCCTCGTCCTGCTGAACGAGGAGGACGAGCTCGCCGGCGTGCTGGCGCACGAGGTCGGGCACATCGCCGCCCGCCACGCCGTGCAGCGACTGTCGCGCGCGCTCCCGGCCGGGATCGTCACCGGCATCGTCTCGGGCGTCACTGGTCTCGCGAGCCCGCTCCTCGGCAGCCTCTTTCAAGCCGGCGGCGACTTTGCGACTGACGCGCTGCTCGCGCCCTACAGCCGCGACCAGGAGCGCGAAGCCGATCGTGTCGGCCAGGAGATGGCGGCCCGATCCGGCTGGGATCCGGTCGCGCTCGCGCACGCCCTCGCGACGCTGGAACGATTCGAGGCCACCGAGACGAAGAGCAAACGCCGGCCGAGCTTCTTGGATTCGCACCCGTCGACGCCGGAGCGGGCGCACAACACGGCCGCCTACGCCGCGACGCTGGTTCGTGTGTCGGCGGCGCCGATCGTGCCGACACGGGGGGAGTTCCTCGCGCGTCTCGACGGGCTCGTCGTCGGTCTGAGCGCAGCCCAAGGCGTGTTCGATGGGAAGAAGTTCCTGCACCCTGATCTCGGCTTCCACCTGCGGTTTCCCACCGAGTGGAAGACCGCCAACGCCGCCACCCAGGTGGCGGGAATGGCGGGCGATGGTCGCACCATCGCCGTGCTCTCGCTCGCGGCCGAGGGCAACGACCCCATGCTCGGCGTCCGCGCCTTCGAGCGCAGCGTCGAGGAGCCCGTTGCACCGCGCGTCGAACGCACCACGATCAATGGGCTTCCCGCCGCACATCTCGGTGCGACGACGCAAGCGGAAGGCCGCCGCATCGCGATCGAGATCTGGTGGATGGCGCTCGGCGATCACGTGTACCAGCTGACCGGGCTGGGCGCCGGCCCGTCACCGGATGACGACCGCGCGATACTCGCCGGCATCGCGGACAGCTTCGGCGCGCTCACGCAGACGGAACGTGCCGGGATCCGAGAAGATCATTTGCGACTGGTCCAGCCGAAACCCGGCGAAACCCTCGCCGTCTTCACGAACCGCACCGGCACGCCGTGGAGCTCGGCAATGGTGGCGATCGCCAACGGCCTCGCCACCGGCACGCTCCCATCACCGCTACGACCTCTCAAGGTCGCCGTTCGCGAGCCCTACGAAGGAAAACCGCCGCTCTGAATTTCTTCGGGCGAACGGCCCGAATTCACTTCGGGCCGCGAGGGCCATCGGAGCATCGGAGCGCGCGAAGCGCGTCCCGAGCGCACGGAGCCGAAATGGAATGAATGGAGCAGAAGGGGTTCGAACCCTCGACCCCCACGTTGCGAACGTGGTGCTCTCCCAACTGAGCTACTGCCCCAAATTCGGTGGGTATTCGACTCGACGGGACGCCGCCGAACCAGGCGCAACCTAGCAGCGACTCCCGGCGTCTTCAAGGTGAAGCGCCCCTGTCAGGGCTTTGACTCCTTCGATCGAGGGCGAGAGTAGCGGTATTCAAGTCCGCGTGGGTGAGCGACGATACTCCGTGGGGCTCCTCCTGCATGGCTATCCGTATCCTCGTCGTCGACGACAACATCTATGACCGTGAGCTGACCACGCGTGCGCTCCGGAAGTTGCCGACGCCGCCGGGGCCCGCCGAGGTGGTCGGCGTCGACGACTGGCGTGCGGCCGAGCCGCTCGTGGCGAACGGGGGCTTCGATGTGCTCCTGCTCGACTTCCACCTGCCGGCGCTGAACGGTCTCGAGATTCTCGCCGAGCTGCGCGAGCGCGCGCACCCGCCGGTGATCATGATGACGGGGCAGGACGACGTCGCGACGGCGGTCGAAACCCTCCGCGCCGGTGCCAGCGACTACGTCGCGAAAGGTGACGACTGGAGCGCGAGCCTCGGGCTCGCCATCGACCGGGTGCTCGAACGCGTGCGGCTGGAACGTGAGCTCGCCGAGTCGCGCGCCCAGCTCCGGTCCTACGCGTCGGCGCTCGAAGAGAAGGTCGAGACCCGGACCGCGGTCGTACGGGCCCAAGCCGCCGAGATCGAGGGGCTCTATCGCCGCGCCGAGGCCGCGGCTCGCTTGAAAGCCGAGATCGTCGCCAACGTCTCGCACGAGCTCCGCACGCCGCTGAACGCCATCTTCGGCTACACCGAGTTGCTGCAGGAGCACGTCACGGGCGAGCCCGCCGACATGCTCGACTGCGTCCGTACGCAAGCGCAGCGTCTCCATGGCCTCGTCGAGTCGCTGCTCGCGCTCGGGCGTCTGAAGACGGGCAGCGAAGGCGTCACGATCGCCGAGTTCGACCTCTCGGGACTCGTCGAAGACCTGAAGGGACAGGCCGCGGTGCTGAACGCGGATCGCGGGCTCTGCCTGACGTTCCGGGCGCCGAACGTCTCCTGCCTCCTGAAGCACGATCGCGAGAAGATCCGCACGATCGCGTACCACCTCATCAACAACGCCATCAAATTCACCCCGGCCGGCGAGGTCGAGGTGACGTTGGAGCCGTCGGGCGGTGGTCTCGTGCTGACGGTCCGTGACACGGGCATCGGCTTTCCCGCCGAGGCGCGCGCGGTGATCTTCGAGGACTTCCGTCAGCTCGACGGCTCGATCACACGCCGCTACGAGGGCACCGGTCTCGGGCTCGCGATCGTCCGCCGCTGCACCGAGCTTCTGCAGGGGACGATTCGCTCCGAGAGCGCACCGTCTTGCGGGACGACGATCGTCGTCGAGCTGCCCGCGCTCGACGCGGCCGCGTACGACGCGCCCCGCATGCGGGCCTGACTCAGGCGGCGCCGGGGCCGCTCGGTAATTGGTTCAACACGAGCCAGTACATGCCGAGCTCGGCGACCGCGCGCACGAACTGGTCGAAGTCGACCGGCTTCACGATGTAGCTGTTGACGCCGAGCTCGTAGCTTTCGACGATGTCGCGCTCTTCGCGGGACGACGTCATCACGACGACGGGAACGCGGCGCGTGACCGGGTCGCTCTTGATCCGGCGCAACACCTCGAGCCCGTCGACCTTCCGAAGCTTCAAGTCGAGCAAGACCATCTTCGGGACGTGCCGCGCCTCGGGACCGAAAAGGAAGTCGAGTGCTTCGGCCCCGTCACGGGCGACGTACAGTTGGTTGGCGAGGTTATGCTTCTTGAGCGCTCGCACCGCCAATTCCACGTCCGCCAGACTGTCCTCGACCAACAAGATCTCCACGCTGCTGTGCTCCATGCTCGACTCCTTTTCCTTGGGGAAGCGCGAACCAGAAGGTCGCTCCGGCGCCGGGAGCCGACTCGGCCCACACGCGCCCGCCATGGCGTTGGACGACGCGCTGGACGATCGCCAGCCCGACCCCGGTGCCTTCGAACTCATCGGCCCGATGCAGCCGTTCGAAGACGCGAAAGAGCTTGCCGACGTAGCGCATGTCGAAGCCGGCGCCGTTGTCTTTGACGAAGTAGAGCGTCTCGTGGCCAGCGTCCGTGCTGCCGATCTCGATCGTGGCGTCGGCGTGTCCGCGCGTGAACTTCCACGCGTTGCCGATCAGGTTGGCGAGGACGTGGCGTAGCATGCTGCCGTCGGCGACCGTCGTCGGCAGCGCGCCGACGGTGACGCCGACCGTGCGTTCGGGCTCGAGGCGTCGCAGCTCGTCGACGACGCCGTGTGCGAGAATCGCGACGTCGGTCGTCGTCCGGTCGAGCTCGGAGCGCCCGAGCCGTGAAAAGGACAGGAGGTCGTCGATGAGCCGGCCCATCTGGCGGGCGTTCGTGCGAATGACGTCGAGCACGCGGCGGCTCTCGGCGTCGAGCGTGTGGGCGTTGTCCTCGACGAGCATGTGCACGTAGCCGTCGATGGCGCGCAGCGGGGCACGGAGGTCGTGCGAGACGGAGTACGTGAACGAGCTGAGGGCCTCGTTCGCGGCTTCGAGCTGTTGGGTGCGTTCCTGCAGCCGCTGCTGGGCTTCTTTGCGCTCGGTGACGTCCATCACCGAGCCCATGAGCCGCACGGGCTCGCCGCGCTCGTCGCGGAAGAGCTTGCCTTGCGTGGAGATCCAGCGAATCGCCAGGTCGCCGTGCCGGAAGATGCGACATTCCATGGTGAAATCGTCGGTGCGAAAGGCCCGGTTGAAGGCTTCTTGTTCGATCTCGCGATCGTCCGGATACAAGTGCGGCTGGAAGACCTCGCGGCCCCAGGTAGGCTGCAGGGTCTCGTAGCCGAAGATCTGATCGTGGCGCAGCGTCCGATGCGATTCGTCGGTCAGGAGATCGAGATCCCAAAGGCCCATCTGCGACGCGTCGAGCGCGTGCGTGAGACGGCGCTCGCTCATGCGGAGCTGCGCCTCGACCTCGCGACGTTGCTTCACCTCGCGGGTGAGCAGCACGAGCACGCTCGCGAGGAGCGCCAGGGAAAGGATCGTCCCGCCGCCGAGCGTCGTGTAGGTGCGGTTGGTGCCGGCGAGCGCGGCAGCCTCGCGGACGGCCAGGAGCTCGCGTTCGTGATGGTCCACGCGCGCGGCGAGGCCTTCGATCTCGTCGATCCGGCGGAGACCTTCGGCGAGGCGATCGGTCAGCTCGGGCGCGCCGATGTCACGGCTGCGGCGGTTGTCGATGACGTCGTCGGTGTAGGCGAGCTTGGCGCGGATCGCGAGGTCGAGCGCATCGACGTTCCGTTGTTGCTCCGGATTGTCGAGGACCAGACCGTGCAACTGATCGAGGTGCTCGAGCAGCGCGGGGCGGGTGATCGCGCGCCGGCGCGCCAGGTCCTCGTCGCCGGTGACCAGATAGCCGCGGACGGCGATCTCGGCGTCCTTCATGATGGACACCGTCGCATCGACGGTGTCGAGCACCTGGTGGGTGTGGGCGATCCAGCGCTGCGTGCCGATCAGCTCGTCGGCGTTCCGGTACGCGAGCCAGCCGAGCCCGAGCAGTGTCCCGAACGCGATCACCGCGCCAAGGAGCGATCGACCTCCTGTGCCCACGGAATTTCCTATAGAGCACGGCGCGTGCCGCCGGCGTTGCCTCGGTGCGAGGGGGCGGGAATGCGAGATTTCCGGCTTCGACGGCCCCGCGCTGTCATGAATCTGACCGCGCGCGCGGTCGGCGTCAGGGGCGCGACAGGCCGCGGTTCACGCTGCCGAGGCCAACTGGTAGATTCGTCGCGATGAGCTCATCGGCCGACCGCTTCGCTCCTTTCGCCGCGCGGATGCGCGCCGAGGGCCTTCCCGATCTCGCCCTCGCCACCTTCGCGCATTTCTACGAGCAGCTCGTTTCGGGGGCGACCGGCCTCATCACGGAAGACAGCATCGAGCCGATCCCGACGCTGCCGGACTCGGCCACGTTCGGGGCCGACCTCGTCGCGCGCGGCCGTCGCGAGCTCGGGAAGACCGTGCTCGTGAAGCTGAACGGCGGGCTCGCGACCAGCATGGGGCTCACTGGTCCGAAAGGGTTGCTCACGGTCAAGGACGACCTCACGTTCCTCGACGTCGTGCTCCGCCAAGCGGAGACGTACGGCATCCCGCTCGTGTTGATGGACAGCTTCAGCACCCACGACGCGACGCTGGCGGCGGTGGCCGCACATCCGAAGGCCCGCGCCGACCTCGTGGTGGCGTTCGAGCAGCACAAGGTCCCGAAGATCACGAAGGCCGATTTCAGCCCGGGCGCGTGGGCGAACGATCCCCGTCTCGAATGGTGTCCGCCGGGGCATGGAAACATCTACGCGGCGCTCGCCACGAGCGGTGCGCTCGATCGCCTGCTCGCGCAAGGCTATGAGCACGCGTTCGTCTCCAACATCGACAACCTCGGCGCGGTGATCGATCCCGCGATCCTCGGCTACTTCGCCGAGCATGGGCACGGGTTCATGATGGAGGCCACCGACCGCACCGAAGCCGACAAGAAGGGCGGACATCTCGCCCGCCGCGGTGACGGCAGGCTGTTGCTTCGCGAGGTGGCGCAGTGCCCCGCGTCCGAGCTCGCGGTGTTCCGGGACATCGCGCTCCATCGCTATTTCAACACCAACAACATCTGGCTCAGCCTGCCGAAGCTGAAGGCGTTCCTGACGGCGTGCGACGGCGTCGTGAAGCTACCGATGATCCGCAACACCAAGACGATCGATCCGCGCGACGCCGCGTCGCCGGTGGTCTACCAGCTCGAGACGGCGATGGGCGCGGCGATCGAGCTCTTCGACGACGCGGCGGCGGTGCGGGTGCCGCGCCTTCGGTTCGCCGCGGTGAAGAAGACCGGCGACTTGCTCGGGATTCGATCGGACGCCTACGTGCTGACGGACGATTTCCGCGTGATGGCGAATCCGCGCCGTACACTCGGGCAGATCGTCGTCGACCTCGACGACCGTCACTACGCGTTCATCGATCAGATGGAAGAACGGTTTCCGGCCGGGCCGCCGTCGCTCATCGACTGCGAGAAGCTCGAGGTCGTCGGCGATGTGCGTTTCGAAAAAGGTGTGGTGGTGAAGGGAACGGTGCGGGTGGTGAACGACGCGAGCGCGCCGCGTACGATCATCGCGGGGACGACGCTCGCCGGTTAGACCTGACCCTTGAGCTTCTTTTCCTGCGCTTCCTGCAGAGACTTACAGTCGATGCAGAGGGTGGTGACCGGACGCGCTTCGAGCCGTGGGTGGCTGATGTTCTCCTCGCACTCCTCGCACTTTCCGTAGCTCCCGTCGTCGATTCGGCCGAGCGCTTCCTTGATCTTGCTGATCAGCTTGCGCTCGCGATCGCGGATGCGGAGCGTGAAGTTGCGGTTCGATTCGAGGGAGGCGCGGTCGGTCGGATCGGGAAAGTTCTCGGCCTTCGCGTCGGTCATGACGTCGACCGTACGGTCGGCTTCACGCAGGAGCTCGTCCAGCTTTTCTTGCAGGAGGTTCTGAAAGTGCTTGAGCTCGCGTTCACGCATCCGTTGTCGCTCGAAGTCGGGAGAACGTAGCACAGCCAAAAAACGCTGCAACGCGCGACCTTGCGGGGTGCGAGACGCCACGCTAGGAGCCCGACGTGCAGGCCTACTTCGATGCGTTCTCCGGCATCAGCGGCGACATGACGGTCGGGGCGTTGCTCGACCTGGGCGTGCCGTTCGACGGCCTCCAGACGGCGATCGACGGTCTCGGGCTTCCCGATCTCCGAATCGCCGTGGAGCGCCGCACGGTGGGCGGTGTCGCGGCCACGAAGTTCGTGGTCACGACCACGGAAGCGCCCGCTGAGCGGAGGTTCGCGGCCATTCGCGCCATTCTCGACCAGGCGCCGCTCGCTGAGGCCGTCCGCGCGCGGGCGCTCGCGACGTTTCGGGTCCTCGCCGAAGCCGAGGGCCGCATCCACGGCGTCGCGGCCGACGACGTGCACTTCCACGAGGTCGGCAGCGCCGACGCGATCGCCGACGTAGTCGGCGCGGCGTTCGGCATCGAGGCGCTCGGGATCACGGGATTTTACGTATCTGCGCTACCGCTCGGACGGGGCGTCGTTGCGAGCCGTCACGGGGCCTTGCCGATCCCGGCACCGGCCACGGTCGAGCTGCTCCGGGATTTTGCCGTCCGCCACGGGGACGGCGAGGGCGAGATGGTGACGCCGACCGGGGCCGCCATTCTGCGTGGGCTCGGCGCCGTGTCGGCGCCACCGCCGCCGGTACGGCTCGTCCGCGTCGGCTACGGCGCGGGGACGCGCCAGCTCGCGGACCGGCCAAACGTGCTTCGCATCCTGCTCGGCGAGGCGCTCTTGCCGGCGGCGCTCGCGACCGACGAGATGGTCGTCGTCGAGTGCAACATCGACGACATGAATCCCGAGCTCTACGAGCACGCAATGGCGCGGCTCTTCGAGGCCGGCGCCGTCGACGTCACGCTGACGCCCGTGCACATGAAGAAGGGGCGACCCGGTGTGATCCTGCAGGTGCTCGTCGCGCCCGAGCGGCGCGACGCCGTCACGGCCGTCCTCTTCGCAGAGACGACGACGATCGGCATCCGTGCGCATGGGGTCACGCGCTGGAAGGTCGCGCGCCGGAGTGCCGAGGTCGCGACGCCGTACGGCACCATCGTGGTACAGATCGCGGGCGGTGACGCAACGCCCGAGCTCGTGACGCCCGAGTACGAAAGTTGTCGGGCCGCGGCGACACGAAACGACGTGCCGCTGCGGATCGTCTACGAAGCCGCGCGCGCCGCCACACGGCGCAGCTAGCCACGGCGGCCCACATGTGAAATTTGAGCGGATCGGTGGCGGACGAAAGGAGCACACGGATGCGAGGATCGCGGGGAACGCATGAGGGACTTTGGGGCGCGCTATTGCTGGCGTCGGCGTTGCTCGCGGCGTGTGGCGGGGGCAGCAGCAGTGACAACAACGACATCGGCTACCGCGGTCTGACGTTCGGGAACGGACAATTCGTCGCGGTCGGCTCCGAAGGCCTCGTCGAGACCTCCGGGGGAGGGCAGGACTTTCAGCGGCAGGACTCGGGAGTCGAGGCGACGCTGAACGGCGTCGTCTTCGGGGGCGGGCAGTACGTCGCCGTCGGCGACTCCGGCACCGTGCTGACGTCGCCCGATGCGCTCGGCTGGACGCCACAGAGTGTCCCGACCGGCGCATCGCTCCAAGACATCACGTTTCAGGATGGCCGCTACGTCGCCGTCGGTTACGTCGGGACGATTCTCACCTCATCCGACGGCCGGAGCTGGCAGGCGCAATCCTCGGGAACCGCCCGCGCGCTCCGCGGGGTCACCTTCGGCGGCGATCGTTTCGTCGCGGTCGGGGAGGGGGGCACGATCCTCACGTCGACGGATGCGACGTCGTGGACGTCGGTCGGGTCGCCGGGCGGCGAGGGCTTCAACCGCGTCCGCTTCGTCGCCGGTCGGTTCATAGCGGTCGGCTTCGTCGGTGCGATCGCGACCTCGAACGACGGCCTCACGTGGAGCGTCCGGCGCGAGAACTTCTCCAATTTCTCGACGCTGAACGATCTCGTGTTCGCCAAGGGGTTGGTCGTGATCGTGGGCGCGGGCGGCGTGATCGCCACCTCGCCGAACGGCGACGGTCTCACCCAGCGGATATCGCACACCACGCAGATTCTCGCGGGCGTAGCCTTCGGCGGCGACGATCGCTACGTGGCGGTCGGGAGCAATCGCGTCGTGGATACCTCGTTGGACGGAATCGAGTGGGGGACCGAGTAGCCGGACGATTGCCTCGCCTGATCGGGGCGATGTGCACCGTGCTCGCGTTGGCGAGCACGGTCGCAGCAGCGACGGCGCCCGAGCGGGCCGTCGCCACGCCGAACCAGCGTGAGGTCGAAGACGTCCTGCCGCCAGGTGCCGAGCTCGGCGGCCGCGAGATCTACGACCGCCTATTCAAGAACCGCCAGCGGCTGCGGACGGTGGTCCAAACCGGCCACATTCTTTCGCGCGACCCGGCGGGCAATCCGCAGGAGACCCGCTTCGTGATGCGGGCGAAGGACTACCGGAACGAGGCCGACGAGGCGACCGACGGTGTCTATGCGAAGGTCTTGATCACGCTCACCGGGCCGCGTGACCTCGAAAACACCGGGTACCTCTACATCCACCGGAACGATCGGCCCGACGACCAATTCATCTACTCGCCGATGCGGAAGCGCGCCGCGCGGGCGAACATGCGCGGCCAGAACGTCGCCGGCACGGACTTCAGCTTCGACGATTTCCTCACCACGCTCGACGATCTGGAGCATGCGACCTACCACCGTCTGCCCGACGAGAATCTCGACGGCGTGCCCTGCTACGTGGTCGAGTCAAAGATGCTGAAGGAGAGCCGCTCCAAGTACTCCCGCAGCGTCACGATGATCGAGAAAGAGCACTACGTCCCGCTGCGGACACGCTACTGGGACGACGTCGGCGTCGAGGTGAAGGAGCTGCGCTCACCGCGGGCGTCGCTCAAGGTCTACGACGGCGTGTGGGTGCCGACGGAGTCGACCATGACCGACCTGCTCGAAGACACGAAGTCGACCGTCACGCTCGAGACCGTCGATCCCAATCCGAAGCTCCCCGACGCGGATTTCAGCCCATCCGCGCTCGAACGCCGGTCGTAGCCGCCGCGATCAGACGCGGACGCGCGTCAGCAGCGCCGGTAGCATCAACAGGTCGCCCCACAGGCAGATCTGGATGGTGAGCGCCGAGAGCCAGCCGAACTGGCGGAGCGTCGCGAAGCCGGAGAGCATCAACACGAGGTAGCCGGTCGTTAGCATCAACGCCGTCGTCACGATCGGGGTGCCGAGCTCGCGCAGGCACTGCGCCGCCGCGGCGGCGGAGGCGACACCGCGCTCGCGAATGCGCTGATAGTTGACGATGAAGTGCGACGTGTCGTCGATGGCGATGCCGAGCGCGACCGAGCCGATCAGGCTCGTCGGCAACGACAGGTCGGCGAGTCCGGCCCCGAGCAGGCCGAAGAACACCACGACCGGTGCGACGTTCGGTGCCATCGCCACCAACCCGACCCGGAGCGACCGGAACGATACCCAGACGAGCACGAGGATCGTGGCCGCGGTCAGCGCCATCGAGGTGAGCTGGTTGCCGGCGATACCGTCCGAGGCCTGGGTGAAAACGATGGTGTTGCCGGTGATGACCGGTGTGACGTCGGCAGGCAGGTGCGCCGCGCTGATTGCGTCCTCGAGGCGGTGCCGTAACGCGGCGACCTCGGCCGAGCCGCTCTCCGCGGTGCGCACGAGCAAGTTGACGCGGCTGTGGTTGGCGTTGGCGAAGCGGCGGAGCTTGTTCTTCGGAATCATGAACATCAGGTCCGCGATCTCGTTCCGGGTGTCCGGCAGGCGCTCCGCGGCGGGATCGTCGCGTTCCGTCGCGCGGTGCATGATCGCCAGCAAGTCGACGACGGAGAGCGTCGCGCTCACGCCCGGAACCTGGTCGACGAGCCGCTGCAGGCGTTCGAGCGCTTGCAGATTCACGGGCTCGCGGAACGCGCCTTCGCCCGTCCCGTTCAGCGTCAGATAGGTCGGGACGGCGCCGACCAACCGGTCGCTGGCGCGAGCGAAGTCGCGTCGGACGTCAGAGCGCGCGTCGAAGAAGCTCAGGTAGTCGGTATCGACGACGATGAACGGGATCGCCGCGGCGGAGGCGAGCGTCATCAGCGTCCAGGCGACGAGGATCGGCATCGGGTGCGTCGTGGCGAACGTGCCGGTCGCGTCGAGGAAGCGGTCGATGGTGTGACCGAGCCAGCGGCTGAAGCGCGCCGCCAGATTGCCGTCGGCGGCACGCGTCGTCGGCGGGACCGGCAGCAACGACAGCAGGGCCGGGACGCCCATGACGGCGACGAGCGACATCGCCGAGACCCCGAGCACCGAGTAGCTCGCGAACTCGCGGATCGCCGGCTGCGCCGAGACCAGGAGCGCGGCAAACCCGATGATGGTGGTGACGCCCGAGATCATGACGGGCAGCACCACGTCGGCGATGCACTCGGTCGCGGCGCGGCGCGTGTCGCCGAGCTCACCGGCGAGCACGTCGTAACGCGCGAGGACGTGGACCCCGTAGACGCTGCCGACGCAGATCAGCATCGGACCGAGGATGATGGTGATGAGGTTCAGCGCTTGCCCCGACGCTGCCAGCACCCCGAAGGTCCAGAGGGTCGCGATCAAGCTCGCGCCGACGGGCACGGCCGCGGCGCGGAACGATCCCGTGATCAGCCACGCGACGCCGGCGCCGACGGCGACCGCGAGCGGGATCAATCGGAACACGTCGTGCACCATGACGTCGGCGGCGCGCGCCTTCACGTGCTGCCGGCCGGTGACGAAGAAGCGCCGGCCGGGAGTGGTCTCCGCGGCGAGGATCTCGTCGACCGCGTCGTCGAGGCCGGCAGCCACGAACTCGCCGTCGGTCATGGTGCGGAAGGAGACGTTGATGGCGGCGGTATGCCCGTCGCGCGACACGACGGTCTTCGGATACAGGCGATCGGCGAGCGCGTGCGTGCGCAGGCGGGTGAGGGCCTCGGCGTCGGTCGGCACGACGTCGATGAAGGGCTCGACGGAGAGCAGGTCGTCGGCGGCGTCGTAGCGGAACGCGGTGGCGTCGATCAGGCTGTCGGTGGCGCGCACGCCGGGGAGCCGGCGGATGTGCACCGTGATGCGCTGCAAGGCCGTCAGCGCGTCCACGGTGAAGACCCCGTCGTCGGTGTCCATGCCGATCACCATGACGTCGTCGTCGCCGAAGTTGCGGACCGCGTCGGCGTAGACCTCGCGCGACGGGTCGCCGACCGGCAGCAGCGGCTCTTCCGACGGATCGAGACGGATGCCGCCGCCCGGGCTGTTCGGGTGCGCCACCGCGAAGACCGAGGCGGCGGTGAGGAGCGCGATCGCTGCGAGCACGGTGCGGCGCCAACGGATCACGAGGCCGGGAAAGCGCCAGGCGGCGAGATAGGCGACGCCCATCGCCACCGACAGCCAGAGCACCAAGCGCAGCGATTCGGTCAGACGGGGAGCCTCAGCGGAAACGTCACGGCTGGAGTGTCCCAGCGTGGCGATGTCGGATCAAGCGAGGGGCCGGATCAAGATGCAAACGTGATCGGCATGTGGCGAACGCCGGTGTGCTTGTTGCTGCGGGTCCATTCGACCGGACCGGCGAGCGCGCACGTCGCCACGCGATCGAGGAGCGCGTCCAGCACGAGACGGATCTCCAAGCGGGCGAGGACGGCGCCGAGACAGAAGTGGTTGCCGTGCCCGAACGCCAGGTGGCGGTTCGGCTGGCGCCGCACGTCGAAGCGGAAGGGCTCGGGAAACACGTCCTCGTCCCGGTTCGCCGACGCCCACCAGAGCGTGACCTTGTCACCGGCGGCGATCGACTGCTCGGCGAGGATCGTGTCGCACGCGGCGGTGCGGCGGTTGTAGGCGGTGCTCGAGGCCCAACGCAGGATTTCCTCGACCGCGGTCGGCATGAGCGCGCGATCCACTCGCAGATCGTTCCAGGCGGCGGGGTGCGCGATCAGTGCGAGCAATCCGACGGCGAGTGAGTTCCGCGTCGTCTCGCTGCCGGCGGCGATCAGGAGGTTGAAGAACATGAGGAGCTCGAGCTCGGTCGGGGGGGTGGCAGTGCCGGTATCGTCGGCGATGGTGCCGTGGACGACGGCCGACAGCATGTCGTCGGCCGGGGCGCGGCGCTTCTCGGCGATCAGCCAGGTGCCGTACTCGAACATCGCGGCTTGCGCCTCCTGGGTGCGGGTGGTGATCTCGCCGAGGTCGCGGCCGTCGTAGTCGAGGATCGCGTTGGCCCAGGCGAAGAGGCGATGCCGATCGTCCTGCGGCACGCCGAGCGGGCGGGCGACTGCCTGCAACGGTAGCTCGGCGGCGACGTCGAGCAGGAAGTCGCAGCCGCCGCGGGCGACGGCCGCGTCGGTGATGGCCGCCGTCCGGGTGCGCAGCTCGTCCTCGCGCGCGGCGAGCGCACGTGGCGACACGGTACCCGTCGCGAGTCGGCGGAAGCGCTGATGGCGAGGATCGTCCATCATGTTGAGGAGCACGCCGGTCGCGAAGCCGGCGGGCAGGTCCTCGATGAGCGTCCCGCCGCCTTCTCGTGTGCCCCCGCGGTCCGACGAGAACGTCCGCGCGTCGGTCGCGACGGTCATGACGTCGGCGTAGCGGCTCACGACCCAGAAGCCCTCGCCGCCCGGCGTGTGCGCCGTCGGCGGATGGAACCACACGGGCGCCTCGCGCCGCAGGCGCGTGAACACGTCGTGCGGAAACCCCGCGGCGAAGCGATCGAGGTCGGTCAGGTCGACGGAGCGCACGCCCGCGTCAGATAGGTCCTCACGGCGCGGTCTGCAACGAGGGAACGCAGATCCGTTCTTCCTTGGTCGCGTCGAAGCGCTCGGCCCCGAACTGCGTGTGCAGGAAGAGGGCGGGGTGCGTCGGATTCTTCACCGTCGGCCTCACCGAGTAGCAGAGCTGATGCACGAGCCCATGGGTGAGGCCTTCGCCGTTCTTGTCGACCGGTGTGCAGAGGTGGGTCGGCTTCTTCACGACGAACGTCTGCGCCGTCGCGATGAACTGATCGGCGAGCGTGACGGTGACGCCCTTCGGAAACTTGACGGTCCCGGACGCGATCTTCACGCTGTAACACTTGTAGTGGTCGACCTCGATCGCGCCCGTCAACGGCGGGTCGGCCACGAGGCTCTTGTTGGTCGGGACGAGCAGGAACACCGGCTTCTGCGTCTGGAGGATGATGCTGCCGAGCGCGTTCCGGACGAGCGCCGTGTGCTTCACGTGCCTCGGCTGACCTTTGATGACTTTGACCGGATAGCTCTCGAGATGGGTGGCGGCGTCGGTGACCGGATCGCCGTTCAGCTCGGCGGGGGTGCAGAGTCCCCGTGGCTTCACGACGGTGACGTTCAGGGTCTCGAGCTCGTCGACCAGGTTCGTCGTCGGCGGCGAGACGAACGAGGTGTCGAGCTTCGACGGCTTGCCCTTGTAGCAGAGGAACGGGTCGATGCAGTTCGGCAGGCCGCTGCACACCCCGGCAGCACAGGTGTCGGGGCCGCTGCAGCTCTCGCCGTCGTCACACGACGCGCCTTCGGCCTTCGCGGGATTCGAGCAGCCGCCGTTCGCGGGATTGCAGGTGCCCACGTCGTGGCACTGATCGCTCGCGCTGCAGGTGACCGGGTCGGTGCCGGTGCAGACACCGCTCTGGCACGTGTCGGTTTGCGTGCAGGCCGAGCCATCGTTGCAGGGCGTCGTATCGGCCACGGGCGTACAAACCGACGGTTCGCCCGTGCAGTCGTAACACGCTTCGATGCGACAGAAGTTGGAGCAGCCGTCGCCGCCGTTCGCGTCACCGTCGTCGCAGGTCTCGTTCGGATCGATGTTGCCGTCGCCGCACGTGCCGCACGGGCCCCAGCCGAGGTCGCAGAGCAGGAGGAACGCGAGGCCGGGCGTGTGCTTGGGGCCGGCGTAGAACGGCTCCATCAGCTCGCTCGGCGTCACGTCGGTGTCGAAGTGCGACACCGACGAGCCGGGGGTCAGCGTCGTCGGGGCGTACATCTGGACGTGACCGCCAGAGACGCCTCCAGTGAGGGCACCGAGCGCCGCGATCACCGTCGGGCCGACGAAGTGCAGATCGCCGTCGTCCTTCGCCGCCGCCTGGCGGCCGGCGTTGGACATCGGGGCGAGGGGGCCGAAGCCGTGTTGCTCCAGGCCAAGCTCGTAGACGTCGTCCAACCCGATGGTTTCTGCGCCGGTCGACACGTTGAAGAACGGCACGAAGCCGAGACCGTGCCCGAGCTCGTGGAGCGCGACCGCGACGAGGTCGATGTCGATGCCGGACGGCGGGTTGGCGTCGAGACCGAGATAGAAGTCGAGGGTGCAGTCGCCGCCGGCGCCGAGCGCGATGTTGAAGCGGGCGCGAATGTCGTCCGCGCCGGGATCGAGGTCGGTGCCGGCGAGCTTGTCGGCGAGGGCGGCGGGGTAGAGCGTGTCACCGAGCGGCGCGCCCGCGAAGTCGAAGAAGCCCGCGGTCGGCCCGGCGCTGCCGAGCGTGGCGGAGAAACCGTCGCAGAACTGGTCGATGAACGTGGCGCCGACGCGAATCTCGATGGCGCTTGCCAGATGGGCGCCCCAGATGTCGGCAGCGAATTGGAGCGCGGCGAGACGCTGCGTACCGAGCGTCGTGGCGGTGTTGCCGCCGACGGGGACGCGCACCGCCGGGTCGTTCATGCCGATGCCGGCGGCGTCGCGGTTGACGATCGTGATGACGGCGGCGTGCGTCGGCACGGCGTCGAGACAGAGGCCGAGCACGAGGAGAACGGTCGCGGTGGGGGTCGCGGCGCGCATCGGTTTACTTCGCCTGCTCGTGGACGAGCGTGTCGTCGCCGAACGTCGCTTTGAACCCGCCGGCGGCTGAGCGGCCCGGCGTGATGACGACTCCCGTCGTCGCGGCGGCGCGTCCCTGCGTGTCGTCGAGCGGGCGCGGTGCCGGCATCGAGTACACGCCGGTGTCCGGGTCGACTTGGACTTGCCACCCGGCATCGGCAGCCCCGCGGCCTACCCGCGTGTCGTCACATGGATCGGCACTGCTGGAGTGCACGGCGACGATGAACGACAGCATCACGATGGCGGCGCCGATCAGCGCTCCGCGCGGTCGAATCTCTGGCGACATGGGACCCTCCTGGCAGGCGTCGATCAGTCTCCCGTGGCGACGCCGAACGGTCAAGAAAAAAACCGCCGCGTTCTGTCCTGCGACTTCACACGGCGCGTGGAGCGCGTCGAGGTCGAGCCAGCGAATGAAGCGCGTCGAAGAGCCAGTCAGCGAAGCGCGTCTAGATTGATATCGGCGGCGAGCATCACCAGCCGCGTGCGCGCCGCCGCGACCGCCGTCGGATCGCCGGAGCGGAGCGCGGTGAGCACGGTACCTGCGGTGGGGGTCCAGGGCACGCTCCCGAGGCAGGGCACCTGGGTGAGCGTTCGGAGCAGGTCGTCGTTGGTCGCGACCGCGAGGTCGTCGCTCGAGCCGAGGCGGTTCACGACGTAGCCCGCGATCGGGAGCGCGCGCGCCTGCAGCACGGCGAACGTCAGCAGCGCGTGATTGACGGCACCGAGGCGCGATCCCACCACCACGACGACACGTGCGCCGGCGTCGGCGGCGAGGTCGGCGAAGGTCGCGGCACGCGTGAGCGGCACGAGCAGGCCGCCTGCACCCTCGACGAGCAGCACGTCGACCTCGGCCGCGCGCCCCCGGAGATGGGCAGCGAGGCTGGCGACGTCGACGACGATGCCGGCCCGCTCTGCGGCGAGCGACGGGGCCAACGGATCGGGCAGCCGATACGGGCAGATCGCGTCGAGCGGCGCCGTGTCGCCGGCCGCGGCCGCGATCGTCATCGCGTCCTCGGGCACCAGCGTGCCGTCGACGTTCGCGCAGCCGGTTTCGACCGGCTTTACGACGCCGACCCGCATGCCGCGGGCGGCGAGCGCGGCCGCGAGCGTCGACGTCACCACCGTCTTGCCGATGCCGGTGTCGGTGCCCGTGACCAGAACCAGGCTCACGCGCCGGTGACCTCCGCGATCGAGTCGGCCGCGACGCCGACCAACGTCGCGATCTCCTCCCCCGTGGTGCTGAGCGGCGGCATCAACACGAGCACGTCCCCGAGCGGACGGAGGATGACGCCGCGTCGGCGTGCCGCGAGAATCACCTGGTGGCCGATACGATCGGTCGGGGCGTAGCTCGCG
The DNA here is from genome assembly GCA_039917665.1 of Binatia bacterium. Taxonomy (GTDB): domain Bacteria; phylum Desulfobacterota; class Binatia; order UTPRO1; family UTPRO1; genus UTPRO1. The sequence continues at coordinate 25,846 of JBDSJB010000116.1, read as the reverse complement.
CGCCCGTCGGGATCGCGCATCAGCTCGATGCCGACCATGAGACCGCGCTGACGGATCTCGAACACGTGCAGGAGCGGGCGAACGTGCGTGGCGAGGGCGCCCGCGAGCTGCTCGGCTTTCTCGGGCAGGCTCGCGAGGAGTGCGGGCGTGAACAGGTCGAGGCAGGCGAGGGCGGCGGCGCATGCGAGCGCGTTCCCGGTGAAGGTGTGGCCGTGGAAGAACGCCGTGTAGCCGTCGTACGGACCGAGAAACGCCTGGAAGATCTCCTCGGTCGCGAGCGTTGCCGCGAGCGGCAGGTAGCCGCCAGTCAGCCCCTTGCCGAGGACCAGCAGATCCGGGCTCGTCGCGGTGTGATCGCATGCGAAGAGGCGGCCCGTCCGACCGAAGCCCGTCGCCACCTCGTCGCAGACGAGCAGCGTGTCGTAGCGGCGCGTCAGGGCGCGGACTTCGCGCAGATACTCGACCGGCTGCGGCCACATGCCCGCGGCGCCTTGCATGAGCGGCTCGACCACCACCGCCGCGATCGTGCCGCGTCCGTCGCGGAGCGTCGTCTCCAGCCGTGCGAGCGCTTCGGCGAGGGCGTCGGCCGGTGCGCGGCGTTCGTCGCGCTCGAGCGCGTACGGGGCGGGAACGCGGTCGACGGGGAGCAGCGGACGATAGAAGCGATGGAACGTCTCCGAGAAGCCGATGCTCATCGCCCCCAGGGTGTCACCGTGGTACGCCTCGACGAGCGCGACGAAGCGCGGCCGATCCTCGCCGCGGAGGCGCCAGTACTGGAGCGCGAGCTTGAGTGCGATCTCGACGGCAGTCGCGCCGGCGTCCGAGTAGAACGTACGCGTCAATCCCGGTGGGGTGATCGCGGCGAGGCGGGCCGCGAGCTCTGCCGCGGGAGGGCTCGCCAGACCGAGCAGCGTCGTGTGCGCGACGCGATCCAGCTGGGCTTTGATGGCGGCGTCGATCGCGGGGTGCCGGTGGCCGTGAACGTTGCACCAGAGTGACGATACCCCGTCGAGGTAGCGCCGACCGTCGAGATCGATCAGGTAGTTTCCCTCCGCCGCACCGATGACGAGCGGCTCGGCTGCGAGCCACTCCTGCATTTGCGTGAACGGATGCCAGAGATGCGCGTGATCCAGCGCGACGACGGCGGAACGGCTGAGCGTGGTCATGGCCGCGACCGCTTAGGGGAGCGGCCATTCTCTGTCAACCGAATGGCTCGGGTGAGGTTTACGACGTTCCCGTCGCCAACGCGTGAAGGAACGCGTCGATCTCGGCGATCACTTGCTGACGGTCATGGTCGACGGTCACGACGTGGAAGCTGCGGTCGAGGACGACCATCCGCTTGTCGTGGCTGCCGAGGCGCTCGAAGAGGAGGCGCGCCGCTTCGAGCGGACACGTGTGGTCGTTGGTCGCATGCATCACCAGACTCGGTTGGGTGAGCAATGGTGCTGCCTCCCAGGCGAAGCGCTGCAGGTGCATCAGGTTGAGCAAGGCCCGCAGCGGTACCTGGCGATAGCCCGGATGCGTCGCACGAACCGCGAGATCGGCGATGTCGCTGCCGCCCTTGGTCATCACGAGCCGGGCCAGCAAACCTGGCACGAACGGCAGGTGCGCGTCGGCAGCGGCCAGCAGTCGAAACGGCCTCCGCAGGCGCTGCACCCACGCGCGTCCGAGCGCGATCGCGGGGGAGAGCAGCACGACGCCGCTCACGACGTCCCGTCGTTCGACCGCGAGCCGGACGCCCAGCATTGCTCCCATGGAGAGCCCAACGACGACGATGCGCGGGACGACGCGCAAGAGCGCGTCCGCGCCGGCCGTCGCCGACGCATACCAATCGTGCCACGAGGTCCGCGCGAGCTCGCCGACGGAGGTTTCGTGGCCGGCGACCCGCGCCAGGAAGAGCGGCATCCGTCCGGCCAACGCCTCGGCCAACGGCGCCATCTCCGCCGACGTGCCGGTAAGGCCGTGCAGCAGCAACACGCCGATCCGACCTTCCCCGGGAACGACCTCGGCAGTGGGGACCGGCATCAGCGGGGTTCCTAGCGAGCGTCCGGCCTCACCGGCCGTGGACGATCAGCCCGATGCCCGGGCGATGACGTCCGGGTTGACGGTGATTTCGGCCCGCTCGCGGAGCGTGTTGCGGTACGACTCCAGCACGTCCTGGCGTTTTCGCGCGACCGCCTGATCCCGCAAGCTCTGCCGCTTCTCGTCGGTGAGAGCGCTCTCATCGGCCGCGACGCGATCCTTCAAGGCCACGACCACGGCGCCATCGGCGCTGACGAAGGCGCGTGTCCCGAGCGGCGCGGCGGTCGACAGGGCGAACACCTCGTCCCTGATCGGGGCAGGTGCGAGCTTCGGGATCGCCTCGTTCCGTCCAAAGGGGCCGGTGGTGTCGATCGTGTAGCCTTTGGCCTTCGCCTGATCGATGAAGGCCTGCACCCCGCCGGCCTCGCGAGCCGAGGCGAGAAGCGCATCGGCCGCGGCGCGCGCTGCGTCCCTCGACTTGTCGCGCGTCAGCGTCTCGACGATGCCGGTTTTGACGTCCTCGAGCGGCGGAATCGTGCTCGCCGCCTTCGCCATCACCTTGAACAGATAATAGGGCGGGTCGGTGTCCATCACTTGATCGACGGCGTCCTGATCGAGGAGGAGCGCGTTGTTGACGAGCGAGGTGCCTTTGACGCCGGGGATGATCTGGCCGCGTCCGACGGGCTTGCTGGTCGTGACCGCCGTGCCGTGGGCGGCGGCGAGGTCGTCGAGCGAGGTCCCAGTGCGTGCTTTCTCGAGGTCGGCCGCGAGCGCTGCCCGGGCCGCGTCGTCGGTGCCGCGCGACCGCAGCTCCTTCGTGATGTCCTCTTTGACCTCGGCAAGCGGCTTCGGCCCGGCCGGGATCGCCTCGTCGAGACGGATGATGTGGATGCCGCGCGAGCTCTCGACGATGTCGGTGATTTCGCCGACCTTGAGCTTGAAGGCCGCCTCTTCGAGAGGGGCTTCGAGCTGGCCGCGGGCGATGATCCCGAGGTCGCCGCCGTTTTGCACGGAGAGCTCGTCTTGCGAGTTCTGCTTCACGAGACCGGTGAACGTGTCCTTGCCGCCGATGCGGGCGGCGATCAGCGCGATAGCCGCCTTCGCGCGGATCGAGTGTTTCGTGGAATCGTCGGCACCGGGCGGGATCAACCAGAGGATGTGCTGCAAATGCAGGCGTTCGGGCTGCTCATAGTCGGCCGAGTGGGCGTCGTAGTAATCCTGGACGGCTTGATCGCTGACCGGAACCTTGTCGGCGAACGCCTCCGGGGCGTAGGGCACGTAGGCGACCGTCACGGTGTCGGGTTTCCGGAACCGTTCCTTATTCTTCTCGTAGAAATCGGCGACCTCGGCATCGCTCACGGTGCTGGCGTCCTTGAACTGGCTGAATGGCACCTTCACGAAGTTGACGTCGATCTTCTCGTTCTCGAGCGCGTAGAGGTTCTTGACCTCTTGGTCGCTCGCCGTCAGGCCGTCGGTGATCAGGCCTTCCAGCTTGGTGACCAGCAGGGTCTCGCGCTGGGACTCCTCGAACTCGGCGGGGGTGATGCGCGAGGACCGGAGCGCGTTCAGGTAGCGGGTGCGATCGAAGCGAGCGCCGTCCTGGAAGGTCGGGATGTCGAGGATGGACTCGCGCACTTCGTCGTCGGTCACTTGCAGACCCAGACGGGCGGCTTCGCGCTTCAGCAGCATCTCGGTGACCAGGTCGTCGAGCGCGCGCTGGCCGAGGTTCAGCTGGGCCAGGATCTGGGGATTCATGTTCTCTTTGTAGAGCTCGCGGTAGACCCGCGTCATGCGCTCATGGGCGCGCGCGTAGGTCTGGGCGCTGATCGGCTCCCCGTCGACCATGGCGGCGACGTTGACCTTGTCGCCACCGGCAACCATCACCCCGACACCCCAGAAGATGAAGACGGCGATGAGCATCCAGAAAACGATCTTGATGAACGACGAACGCGCGTGCTTGCGCATGAACCCGAGCATGGCGCGCGACTCTAGTGAATAGAGTACGTGAGCGCAACGCGAAGTCGCCGTAGATTGTTGCCCTGTCGGAGCGATTGAGCTATCAAACGCGACGCAGTTGGGAGGGGCGGGGGTCGTTCCTTTCCGTGGTCGTTCTGGCCCGCAACAATCTAAGAGATTCTAAGGGGTCGTATGGTTTTCGATTCGTTCTGGGGCATGTTCTCCAACGACCTTGCCATCGATCTCGGCACAGCCAACACGTTGATCTACGTGAAGGGCCAGGGCATCGTGTGCAACGAGCCTTCGGTCGTCGCCGTCCAGAAGGAAGCGCGTGGCGGCCGCAAGGTACTGGCGGTCGGAGCCGAGGCGAAGAAAATGCTCGGCCGGACGCCTGGCAACATCGTCGCCATTCGACCGCTGAAGGACGGCGTCATCGCCGACTTCGAGATCACCGAAGCGATGCTCCGCTACTTCATCCAGAAGATTCACAACCGGAAGACGCTCGTGCGGCCGCGCATCATCATCTGCGTGCCGTTCGGCATTACCGAGGTCGAAAAGCGCGCCGTCAAAGAGTCGGCTGAGTCGGCCGGCGCGCGTGAGGTCTACCTGATCGAAGAGCCCATGGCGGCAGCGATCGGGGCCGGCCTCCCCATCACGGAGCCGACCGGCAACATGATCGTCGACATCGGCGGCGGCACCACCGAGGTCGCCGTCATCTCGCTCGCGGGCGTCGTCTTCTCGAAGTCGGTGCGCGTCGGCGGCGACAAGATGGACGAGGCGATCAGCCAGTACATCAAGCGCAAGTACAATCTGCTGGTCGGCGAGCGGACGGCCGAGCTCATCAAGATCACGATCGGGTCGGCGTATCCGGCCGCGGAAATTCAGACCATGGAGATCAAGGGTCGCGATCTCGTCGCCGGCGTGCCGAAGACGGTCGAGATCTCCGACGAGGAGATTCGCGACTCGCTGTTGGAGCCGATCAATCAAATCGTCGAGGCGGTGCGGATCGCGCTCGAGCGGACGCCGCCGGAGCTGGCGTCCGACATCGTCGACAAAGGCATCGTGCTCGCGGGCGGCGGTGCGTTGTTGCGGAATCTCGACGTGCTCCTGCGAGAAGAAACGGGTCTTCCAATCATGTTGGCGGACGATCCCCTGACGGCGGTGGTGATGGGAGCGGGTCGTGCGCTTGACGAGATCAACCTTCTTCGGGACATCTCGATCAATTAACGCGACCGGCGACCGTAGGCCGTAGCGGCCATGCTCGAGTTCATACGGAGAAACCGTGTCCTCCTGAGCTCCGGATTCTTTTTGCTGTGCTCGCTGGGACTGCTGTCGGCGAACGCGCGGCAACCCGGTCGGATCGATCCCCTCGGTCACATCTTCCTCGAGGTGATGGCACCGTTTCAGCGCGTGACGGCCGGCATCGCCGGCATCATGCGCGGGTTCTTCGACCGCTACGTGCTTCTGGTCGGCACGCAGAAGGAGAACGCAGAGCTGCACACGCGCATTCGCGAGCTCGAGCGCCGCGGGACGCACCAGAGCGAGGCCGAGCTCATGAACCGCCGACTGAAGCGCCTACTGGCGCTGCAGCGCGAGCTGCCGACGAAGGCGGTCGCGGCGTCCGTCACGGCGCGCGACGCGAGCGTGTGGTTCCAGAGCCTGACGCTCAACAAAGGCGAGATCGACGGCATCACGACCGGCATGCCGGTGATGGCGCCCGAAGGCGTCGTCGGGCTGATCTCGAGTACGAGCATGCACGCGTCGCGGGTGCTGCTCCTGACCGATCCCAACAGCGGCATCGACGTGCTGGTCCAACGGACGCGGGTGCGCGGTATCTTGAGCGGCCTCCTCGAGCAGGGCACGACGCTCAAGTACGTGAAGCGCAGTGACGACGTGCGCATCGGCGACCGGGTGATCGCGTCGGGTCTCGACGGCGTCTTCCCGAAAGGCCTGCCGGTCGGCCGGGTCACGAAGGTCTCGCGGAAGGACCGCGGACTCTTCCTCTATGCCGAGGTTACGCCCGACGCAGACGCCAGCCGCCTCGAAGAGGTGCTCGTGGCGCTGCCGAACGGCGAAGAGCTGCGGAAGCCCGCCGGCCTCGCGACGGCGGCCGACTCGGGCCCGCCCGATCCGAGTGCCGACGGGCTCTTGGGTCCGCCGGCACCGAACGCGAAGGGTGATGGGCGGGAGCGACGGCGATGAGCCTCCTCCAGACGACACACGCGCCGGCGCCGAGCGTCGGCACCGAGCTCCGTGCGACCGCCGTCTACATCGTGACCGGCCTGCTGGTGTTGTTGCTGCAGACGACCCTGCTGCACGGTCTCAGCGGCGGCCGGATCATCCCCGACCTCGTGCTGATTCTGTGCGTGTTTCTGGGGCTGCACGAGCACAACATCGGCGGGGCCACGGGCGCTTTCCTGCTGGGCTATCTGCTCGACAGTTTCTCCGGCAGCCTCGTCGGGTTGCATGCTTTCGCGATGACGACCGTGTATCTCGTGGTGTACCTTGTGTCGCGGCGCCTGTGGATGGACAACACGTTGTCGGGGGTGGCGATGGTGTTTCTGGGGAGCCTCTTGAAGGGCGTCGCGATCGTCGTGGCGTTGGCCGCCTATCTCTCGATCGATCGCATGTCCTTCGGGGTCGCCCAGACGTTGTTCGCCGAGGCCCTCCTCGCCGGCGCGCTGACCCCGATCGTCTTCGGCACGCTCGCCTGGGCCAAGCGCGCGGTGGGTGTGGTCTGACGTGTCGACGCTCCTGACCAACCGGCGCGAGATCCCGAACGAGTTCCGTCGTCGGCTGGGGTTCGCGCTCGCGCTCGTGATCGCGCTCTTCTCGCTGACCTTCGTCCGGCTCTGGCACCTGCAGGTCAGCGAAGGGGACGAGTACCGGTCGCTCTCGGAGCACAACCGCATTCGCCTGAAACGCGTCCGCGCGACCCGCGGCACCATTCTCGACCGCAACCGCAGCATCGTCGTCGACAACCGGCCGTCGTTCGATCTCGTGCTCGTCCCGGAGGACGCGCACGACGTGCCCGCCACCATCGCTTCACTCGGCCGCTTGCTCGGTTCCGAGGTCGGCGATCTTTCCGCGATCGTCGCGGCCGCACGCAATCGTCCCGCGTTCGAGGACGTCGTGCTCGTCCGTGATCTCGACTGGGAGCGGATCGTCAAGATCGAGACCCACCAGTTCGAGCTGCCGGGCGTCTCGGTGCAAGTCGGACCGCGGCGGACGTACCCGTTCGGGCAGATGGCCGCCCACCTGCTCGGCTACGTCGGCGAGGTCAGCCAGCAGGAGCGCGAAACGCGGCGCGGGTACCACCTCGGCGACCTCATCGGCAAAGCGGGAGCCGAGCGTTACTGGGAGGACTATCTCCGCGGCGTCGACGGCGGCCAGCAGGTCGAGGTCGATTCGGTCGGTCGCCGGCTGCGCGTGCTGAACGAGGTCGACGAGACGCCGGGCAACAGTCTCGTCCTCACCATCGATCGCGACCTGCAGCAGACTGCCGAGTCGGCGATGGACGGACACGACGGATCGGTCGTCGCGCTCGACGCCCGCACCGGCGAGATTCTCGCGATGGTCAGCCGTCCCGCCTTCGATCCCAATCTCTTCGCGCGCGGCATCCGGCTCGCCGAGTGGAAAGCGCTGGTCGACGACAAGAAGCGTCCGCTCAACAGCAAGAGCGTCCAGGGCACGTATCCGCCGGGCTCGACCTACAAGGTCGTCATGGCGGCGGCGGCGCTCGAAGAGGGCGTCATTACGCCGTTCACCTCGATCTTCTGCGGCGGCGGCCTCTTCTTCGGCAATCGGACGTTTCGCTGCTGGCGGCCCCAGGGCCACGGCTCCGTGAACGTGCACGAGGCGCTGGTGCGCTCGTGCGACGTCTTCTTCTATCAAGTGGGACAACGGCTCGGCGTCGACACGATCGCCGAGTACTCGCATCGCTTCGGCCTCGGCGCACCGACCGGGATCACGCTCGAGCACGAGAGCGGCGGCATCATCCCGTCGAGCGCCTGGAAGCGGCAACGCTTCGGCGAGCCCTGGTACCCCGGCGAGACGCTCTCGATCTCGATCGGCCAGGGGTACGTCACGACGACCCCGCTGCAGATGGCGAGCGTCATGGCCACGATCGCGAACGGGGGCGTCGTCTACCGACCGAAGTTCGTGAAGCGCGTCGAGGGCACCGACGGTGCGACGATGCTCGAGGAGCAGCCCGAGGTCGTGCGCGACATGGGCTTCAAGAAGAGCACGATGCTGCAGATCCGCGAGGCGCTCTCCGACGTCGTGAACAGCAAGCGCGGCACCGGGTCGAACGCCAAGCTTCCCGGCATCGAGGTCGGCGGCAAGACCGGGACGGCACAAGCCAGCCGGGCCGGCGGCGACAAGTCGAGCCAAAAGGGCTGGTCGCGCGAGAAGCGCGATCACGCCTGGTTCATCGCGTTCGCGCCCGTCGACAATCCCGAGATCGCGATCGTGGTGCTGGCCGAGCACTCGGGCCAACACGGCGGCACGGCCGCCGCACCGATCGCCCGCAAGGTTCTGGCCCGCTACTTTCACGTCCCCGAAGAAGACCCGGCGGCGTTGAAGCGGGTCGCCGGTTTCGTCCCGGAAGCCGACCAGCATGGCGCGGTCATCCGCTTGTCGGCGCTGAACGAGCCGTACCCGGTCGGCCCCGACGCCGACGTCCACGACGACTGATCATGCGCCAATTCGATCGTCGGCTCGCGTATCACTTCGATTGGCTGCTCCTCGGCCTCACGTTGCTGATCATCTCCGGCGGGCTCGCGACGATCTTCAGCGCCACCGAGGCGCGCGTCCACACCGGCTTCACCAACAACCCCCTCGTGATGCGGCAAGCGTTCTACGCCGGCGTCGGATTCCTCGGCATGATCGCGGTCGTGCTGATCGATTACCGGCGTCTCGAGCGCTACGCCTACGTGGTCTACGCCGCCACGCTCGTTCTGCTGCTCGCCGTCCCGCTGGTCGGGAGCGTCGGTGGCGGGGCGCGCCGTTGGATCGACCTCGGGCCCGTCTCGATCCAGCCGTCGGAGATGATCAAGGTCGCGTTGGTGATCGCGCTCGCGCGCTACTTCCATCGCGCGCAAGCCACCGGCGACGTCCGTCTCGTCGATGCGATCCCCGGATTTCTTCTGCTCGCCGTTCCCGCCGCGCTCATTCTCGCCCAGCCCGATCTGGGGACCGTCGGCATCCTCGCGATCGTGGCGTTCAGCGTGCTCTTCTGCGCTGGCCTTCGGATTCGCATCTTCCTGATGCTCGGCGGCATCGCCGCCGCGGCCGTGCCGCTCCTCTGGGGACACCTCAAGACCTATCAGCAGCAGCGCGTGCTCACGTTCCTGTCGCCCGAAATGGATCCACTCGGTGCGGGCTACCACGTCATTCAGTCCAAGATCGCGATCGGCTCCGGCATGTTCTGGGGCAAGGGGTTCCTGCACGGGACGCAGAACAAGCTGAACTTCATCCCCGAGCAGCACACCGACTTCATCTTCTCGGTTTTCGCGGAAGAGTGGGGCTACGTTGGCGCGCTCGTGCTGATCGGGCTCTACGCGGCGCTCGTGGTGCGCGGGCTGATGGTGGCGTACCGCGCGAAAGATCGCTTCGGCGCGCTCCTGACCTTCGGCGTGGTGTCGATCGTGTTCTGGCAGGTGGTGATCAACGTGGGCATGACGTCGGGCATTCTTCCCGTCGTCGGCATCACGCTGCCGTTCTTCAGCTACGGCGGGTCGTCGCTGACGACGATGATGATTGCGGTCGGCCTCATCATCAACGTGAACATGCGCCGCTTTCTTTTTTGAGGCAGTCGTTTTCCTGAGACTTGAAGCGACGAATGACGCAGGAGGGGCCCGAAGAGGGGGTGCTTCGGACCCCGTTCCGCTTATTGGTCGAGTGGGATGGCGAGGTCGACGACCGTCGTGTCGAACTTGCCGATCAGTGTGGCTTTGCCGGTGAGCAGGTTCACGCGGTAGAGGCCGGGGATTCCGGCGGCGGCGAGTGTGGCAAAGCCGCGGTTGCCGACCGCGACGCCGCCGCGGAGCGACGTGGTGATGTCGAAGCCGGCTCCGGCGTCGACGTCGAGCGTGAGCTTGCCGGATGGCGCGAGGGTGCCGCTGTTCGCCGGTGATTGCACCGCGATCTGATCGAGGTTGGTGTCGACATCGAAGAGCGTGGTGGCGGTCGTCGGGTCGAGGTCGTTGTTGGTGTACGCGCCGGCCGCGATCGTCGCGACGGCCGCGGGGACGTAGGCGAGCCCGGTGTCGAGCGTCGTCGTGTCGGTGTTCAGGTCGTGCCGGAGATTCTGGCCGGTGTCGCTGATGACACGCAGACGATCGGCGGCCGGGTTGAAGTCGACGCCGAACGTCGTCCCGCTGAGCGCCACCGTGAGTTGGGAATCGAGCGTGGCCACTGCAGTCTCTGGATCGACGATGTACACGCCGCCCGTGTCGCCGACGCCGTAGAGCTTGCCGTTCTGCACCCGAAAATCGATGCCGATGAGCGCGGTGTCACCAATAAGGCCGGAAACCGCTCCCGCACTCTTGGTGCGCGCCGGATTGCACTCGCGAAAATGGACCAAACGCTGATCATCGGTCAGTCCGACCATGCGGAGCCGCGCGTTGCTCTTGAAGTCGTGCGACCGACCCCCGCACCCGGGCTCACGAGCTGCCGCGAGCTGCGCACTGAGTCCGATGCCGATTGCCGTCGTGACGAGGATTCGTTGCCATTTCGAACGCATGCTGCCCCCTTTTCGACGATCCGGGAAAGTCGTGCCGCACTCGGCGCATACCGAGCCCGGACGTGACCGGCCGTCATGAATCACGGGACCTACGCCCGACGACCACGCACGGATGCAGCGGGGCGAAGAGCTACAGCAACGTCGTGGCGACGTGGGGTGGCAGGCGCGTTCGGCGTCTCGAACGCGGGGCGCCCGTCCGCTCAAGGGTGGACTTCGCAGGGTCCGCGTGCGCCGTTCACGAGCCGCCGAACGCGCCTCCCCATGGGACGACCGCCGCAGCGCCAGGTGTCGCCGCTCGTCGCGAGCGTCACGCTTTAGTTGCTGATGAAGCCTCGCGCAGCGGCGGATCGGGGGAGGGGTGGGTAACTGCCTCGCAGGCGACTAGATGGGACACGGGTCCCTGCGAAAGGTGCCCTTGAGCGGTGCGGGCGTCCCATCTGCGGAGCCAGTGAGGCAGTTACCCACCCCTCCCAGCTCCGCGCCGCCCGCGCGGTCTTTCAGGCTTTGAATCTTCGACCTGCGCTACGCGACGACTTTGTCGATCGCTTTCACGAGCTGCGTTTTCGGCACCGCCCCGACGATTTGCTCCTGCACCGCGCCACCCTTGAAGATGATCAGGTTCGGGATGCCACGCACGCCGTATTTCGCCGGCGTGTTCGGGTTGTCGTCGACGTTCATCTTCACGACCTTGAGCTTGCCGCTGTAGGTGCCCGCGAGCTCTTCGACCATGGGCGCGATCGCGCGACAGGGGCCGCACCATGGGGCCCAGAAGTCGATCAGGACCGGTGTGGACGCTTGCAGGACCTCGGTTTGAAAGCTGTCGTCGCTGACTTGCAGAACGTCCGCCATGGAATGACTCCTCTCGTCGGTGTTCGTCCTCTCTAATGACTGTTTCCAGACGATGCAACGTTGTATGGTCCGCCCCGACGCCATGAGCATTCGCCGAGTCGTGAGTGATCCGCCGATCTCCACCCTGGAAGCCGTCCGTGCGCTGGCTCCCGCGATTCGAGAACGTGCCGACGAGATCGAGCACGGGCGGCGTGTCCCGCTCGATTTGGTGCGCGGCCTCGCAGAGGCCGGCGCATTCCGCATGTGCATCCCCCGGTCGCTCGACGGGGGCGAGGCCGACGTCGCCACGCTCCTCGACGTGATCGAAGAGGTGGCCCGGGCCGACGGCTCGGCGGGATGGGTCGTGATGATCGGAGCCACGAGCGGTCTCGTGAGCGGATACATGGGGCCGGCGGCCGCCCGCGAGATCTACGGTCAGCCGGACGTCGTGACCGGCGGCGTCTTCGCGCCGCGCGGCCAGGCGGTCGCGGTCGAGGGCGGCTATCGCGCGCAGGGTCGATGGCCCTTCGGCAGCGGCAGCGAGCACTGCAGCTGGCTGCTCGGCGGCTGTCTCGTCTTCGAAGACGGGAAGCCGCGCATGATCGGCCGGAGCATCCCGGATTCGCGCATGATGCTCTTCCCCGCGAGCGACGTGAAGATCGTCGACACGTGGACGGTCTCCGGCCTGCGCGGCACGGGTAGTCATGATCTCGAGGTCGCCGAGGTGTTCGTTCCGGCGGACCGTGCAATCTCACTGATGAGCGATCGTCCGGTCGTCGACGGACCGCTCTTTCGCTTTCCCGTGTTTGGTTTGTTGGCGCTCGGGATCGCCGCGGTCGCGACGGGCATTGCGCGGACGGCGATCGACGAGCTCGTCCGAATCGCCGGTGGCAAGACGCCGACCGGCAGCAAGCGACTGCTCGGCGAGCGCGGCGTCATTCAGATGCAGGTCGCGCAGGCGGAGGCGGCGTTGCAGTCGTCGCGCGCTTGGCTGCGATCGACGGTCGCGGAAGCGTGGGAGTCCGCGTCCACGAGCGGCGCCATTCCGGTCGCACAGCGCACCGCGCTGCGCCTCGCCGCGACGGAGGCGACGACGCGCGCCACCCGCGCCGTCGACTTGATGTACGAAGCCGGTGGCGGCTCGTCGATCTACGCGACGAGCCCGTTGCAGCGCTGCTTCCGCGACATCCACGTCGTCACGCAGCATGCGATGGTCGCGCCGTCGACCTACGAGCTGACCGGACGCCTGCTGCTCGGTCTCGACACCGACAGCGCGATGCTCTGAGCATGGCCGAGTTCGAGACCCTGACGCAGGAGTACGTCGGCGACGTGCTGCGCGTGACGATCGCGCACCCGACGAGCGAGCTGAATGCCGTCGACGAAGCGCTGCACCGGGATCTCACCGCGCTGTTCGCGATGTTGCGGCGCGAGGACCGCGCGCGCGCCATCGTGCTCACGGGCCGCGGTCGCGCATTCTCGGCGGGCGGTGACTTCAACTGGTTCCCGCAGCTCCGCGACATGGCACGCCTGGAGGCACTCCGACGCGACGCGAAGCAGCTCATCTGGGATTTGCTCGACGTCGAGCTGCCGATCGTCGCAGCCGTGAACGGGCACGCGATGGGGCTCGGCGCGTCGATCGCGCTGCTCTCCGACATGATCTTCATGGCCGACACCGCGACGATCGGTGACCCGCACGTGAGAATCGGCATCGTCGCCGGCGATGGCGGCGTCGCGATCTGGCCGCTCGCGCTCGGGCCGGCGCGCGCGAAGCAGTATCTGCTCACCGGCGATCCGCTGACCGCGACCGAAGCCGAGCGCATCGGCCTCATCAACAAGGTGGTCCCGGCGGCCACGCTCGCGGAGGAGGCGATGGCGTTCGCCACTCGCCTCGCGGCCGGTGCCCCGCTCGCGGTCCGCTACACCAAGCTCGCCGTCAACAAGCTCGTGAAAGATGCGCTCAATGTCGCGTTCGACACATCCACGGCGCTCGAGCTCGTGACGTTCCAGAGCGACGACCATCGCGAAGCGCTCGCCGCGATCAGCGAGAAGCGCAAGCCGCAATTCAAAGGACGATAGATGGACGTCTTCGAGACGATCGAAACGACGCGGGCGGTCCGGCGCTACACCAACGAGCCCGTCACCGACGACGAGATCCTGCGGTGCATCCACGCCGCCGTGCACGGGCCGAGCGGCGGCAACATTCAACCCTGGCAGTTTCTGGTCGTGACCGACCCCGAGACGAAGCGTGCCGTCGGCGACGTCTACCGTCGCGCCTACTCACGCTACGAGCCGGTCGTGCTCAAGCTGCGGCAGCCGCTCAAGGTCGCCGAGGACGAGGCGGCGTTTCAACGGACGCTCGCGGCGTCGCGCCATCTCGCCGAGCACATGGGTGACGCGCCAGCCTTGGTGATGGTCTTGATGCCCAACATCTCCATGACACTCGAGGATGCCGAAGGGCCCCTCGACGTCGGGACGCCGTTCGCCTCGGTGTATCCGGCCGTCCAGAACTTCATGCTGGCCGCGCGCGGGCTCGGTATCGGGACCACGCTCACGACCGTGTATCGCATTCATCAGGACGAGGTGCGGACGATCTGCGCGATCCCGCCGCGCTACGAGATCGTCGCGCTGATTCCGATGGGGCGTCCGCAAGGCAAGTTCGGACGTGGGAGACGGCGTCCAGCCGAGCAAGTCACGCACTGGAACCGCTTCGGTCAGAAGCGGGGCGCCTAGTCGGCGGAGCAAACGAATCGAGGGAGCGGTGCGCGCGTGGATGCGCGCGCCGCTCCCTCGGCGTCAACGGACGACGTTCAGCTCGACGCGCCGGTTCTGGGCGCGACCTTCGTCGGTATCGTTGCTGGCCACCGGCCGCGACTCGCCGTAGCCCTGAGGCTCGAGACGGCTGCTGCCGACGCCGAGACGGGTGAGCCGGTCGACGACCGCTTGGGCCCGCCGCTGGGACAGCTTCTCGTTGTACTCGTCGGTGCCGCGCGCGTCGGTGTGGCCGTCGACGGTGATTCGAACGTCGGCTTCCTCGCGAAGGATGCGTGCCGCCTCATCGAGGATCTCGGCCGCGTCGGATCGGATGTTCGACTTGTCGAAGTCGAAGTTCACACCGCGGAGGACGATCTTCTTCTGGACGACCGGCGGAGGCGGAGCGGGTGCCGGAGGTGGCGGAGGCGGCTCTTCCTCGTAGGGCGGATCGAAGGCGCAGTGGCCGAAGAGGCCGCCGATCAACGCGCCGGAGATCGCCCCGATGCCGATCGCGGTGGCGTAGTCCTCGGCTTGGCGTTCGGTCTCTCCCGATGTCGCGACGATACCGCCGCCGACGCCGCCACCGATCATGGCCCCGGTGAGCGCGCCGCCGATCGTGCCGCCGCCGAAGCGACGGTCGCAGTTGAAACCACCGCGATGAGGGCGAGTGCCCGCGCAGCCGTTGATGGCGAGCACCAGAGCTAGTGCCGCGACCCCTCCAATCCTCCGCATGCTGCTCCCGGTCATACCTAGCCTCCTGGCGCCGCTCGCGGCTGCGATCGATGATCGTGGCGTCGACGCTCGGTGCTGCGCGTACTTGCGTCCGTCCGGTTAGTCAAGCCGCGAGCGCCGCCGACGCGGCTTTCAGCCCCCGTCCAAGCGCGCCGCGCGCAGCAACGTGATGAAGGCGTGGAGCGGGACGATCGCCGCGAGCTCGGCGACCGCGAGCGCGACGCGGGCGCGTGTCCGTGGACCGAGCAGTAACGCGACCAGCGGGAGCGCGGCGAGGAGCAACACGCGATCGGGCCGTGCGGCCAACATCCGCGCCTCGACGAAACCCGCGAGCGCCAGCGCGAGCACCGGAAAGATCGCGAGGAGGCCGAAGCCGACCCGCGACGGCCATGAGATCGGACCGTTCAGCGACCGCTTCCCGCCTCGACGCCGCCGATGCCGGCCGGTGCATCCGCTCGCAAGCGGGCCGCCGCGTCGAGAAGAGCGGGGTCGTTGAAGGGTCGCTCGCTGAATGCCGTGACGGGGTAGGACTTCGTGACGTGCGCGTTCGTTGCGACGTCGTTTTTCTGGTTGGGCATTTCGCCCGTGGTCGAGAGAGCGACGGACGACACGAGGTAGGGTCCATCCGAGCCGCGATCGCGAAACATCAGGCCCCAGTACGAGAGCGGAATCCACACCGTCCCGGCCTCCAGCACGAGCGCGTTCTGCGACCATCCGAACGCGGTGCCGTCCATCTCCGAGAGCGTCGCTTCGAGGTGGAAGCGCGCCGTGGCATCGACCAGAACCTCGGCGCTGACGATCAAGTTCCCGCCGACGATCTCGTCGCGATAATGGCCGGTCAGGTGCCCGAGCGGAATGCTGTACAGAAACCCCGTGGTCGCCACGCGCTGCGCGCCGTTGTCGATGCGGGCGTGCACCTCGACGAGTTGCGCGCCTTTGAAATCGATGGCGCGCTCGCGGCCCGGCGCGACCACGCTGGTGAAGATGAGATCGTTGGCGCGATCGTCGCCGTTCGTGCCGTCGTCGTGGAAGTCGAGCGCGGCGAGGACGCCGCCTTGCTGCGTGCGGATCTCGCCGGTGATCTCGGTCGGGTCGACCTTGCGCTTGTCGTGCACGAGGTACGCATGAAGGACGATCGGGCTCGGAGCTTCGAAGCCGGTGCGCTGCGGCCACACCACGAGCGTCGGGTTCGTGCCTTCGGGACCGGCGCTCTTCCCGCGCGTGACCTCCCGATCGCGCGCAATCGGATCGACGCCGTCCGCGATCGGTTGTGAGGAGCGCGGGAAGCGCGCCCGCTTCACGTAGTCGTCCGCCGTCTTCGTACTGACGGAGCCCATTTCCGGAATGATGCCCATTGGGGCGATCTCGGTTTCGGTGCGGACGGTGCGACGAAGGGGCGACGGCGACGCCGAGGGAACGACGACGGCGATTTGTGCCACGGGTGAGGGCGAAGGGTGGGTGACGGCAACGACGGGCGCGGCCCGAGGATGGACCGGCCGGCGCATCGTCCAGAAACCGAGGACGAAAGCGACGACGAGCACGACGATCGGCAGGACCCGGGATGAGCGCATGAGCATGGACGCGGGGTGGCCGGCGTGTGCCGACCACCCCGCGCAAGGAATTAGCTCAGTAGAGGATGCTGATGAAGCGGCCCGTCGTCATCGACGACTGGACCTGCGTGTTGGGGGCGCACGGCGAGCCGCTGCAGGTCCAGATGCCAGTCGGGATCGCCCGCCGGACGTCGGAGTCGCTATTGTCCCGCTCGTCGGAGTGATTCTCGTGGGCTGCATCCAGATTGAAGAAGCCCGACGATTCCTGCTTCGCGGAGTTCGAGCAGGCGTTCGAGTTGTCGTAGCTCGCTGTGGCGCTGCCGTTGCACGCGTAGATCGACGCGTACTGCACGATGCCGTCGTCCTCGCCGCTGAGGCACGCGCTGGCGCCGAAGATCGCTTCGTAGCCACCCGTCAGATTGATGTTGCGGGCGGGGGCGTTCGAGACGGTCCGTACCTGGACGGCATCGGCGCTCCGGAGCCAATAGGTCGCGTCGTCACAGCTCTGAATGAAACCGGCGATGAAGTTGCAAAAGATGTTGCCACCGCCACACACGGCATCGGCGCCCTGCGAGCCGCGATGCGCGCCCCCCGCCGTGACGGCGAGGCTGATTCGCTGCGCGACCTGATCGAAGGGACCGGTGAAATTGAAGTTGGGGTCGGTCGCGTCGTTGTTGCCGAGAATGAAGTCCATGACGGTGCCGCCCATGCTGTGGGCAATCACCCAGAAGGTGCCGCCCTGCGCGTAGGTCCGAGCGCAGCGATTGCCGCCGCCGTCGGCGCCGCCGTTGGTCGCGTTCACGATCTCGTTGGCGACCTCACCGGCCGATTGCGATTCGTAGTAGGGACGGGTGCCGTTGTAGCCGACCACGTAATACGAGGTCGCGAAGTTCTTGGTCGCGGTCTTCACGAAGTCGTTGGTGCCGTTCGTCCAGTAGTTCCGCGCCGAGTTCCAGTTGGTGTACGTGTTGGTGTCCGTTTGCTTGCCGTGGACGAAGATCATGCACGGCTGGGCGCTCGCGATCGCGCTCCACGCCAGCACGAGCGCGCAGACGGTCATGGCGATGGTCCGGGGATGTCGGATGCTCCGCATCAGCTCCTCCAGCACAACGTTGGGCGACGGTGCACGCGCCGGCCCGTCGCAGGGTGGGGGCTTCGAGGAGGGCGCGCTGGCGGCTTCTACGTGTGCCGGGTCGGAGGTGTCAACGAAAAAGTCACGCTGTCGCAAAACCGCTCGGAACAGAACTCGCCGGAAGCGCGCTGCCGATCTCTCAGCGCGCGGGCTGTGCGGTGGCGACGCGGGCAAGCGCCGCGAGCCAACGCTCCTGCGTGAACCGCAAGAGCGGACGCAGGGCGACGCGTGCCAGTGACGGGATCACGCCGCGCTGGGTTTCCTCGGTGATCACGTGGCAACCCTGGGCCGTCGGCTCGAGGTCCCAAGAATGGTAGCCCGCGGCGCCGAGACCCGTGCCGCTCCACGCCAGTCGGAAAGGTGGATCGCATTCGACGACGGTCGTCGTGACGGGGACGTTCAGCACCGTCCAACGAAATTCCGAGCCGATCCCGAGCGCGGGCGCCGGACCCGAGAGGATCCGCACCCGGCCGCACTGCTCGTACCACTCCGGCCAGCGCTCGGCGTCCGTCAGCCACGCGAACACCGCGGCGGTCGGCGCTGCGACGGCGATCTCGGTGCGCGAGTAGACCGGGGAAACTTCCGGACGCGCTTCGTCCGGCCAGCGCGCGGTCATGCGGCCGCTTCGGCGACGATGCGCAGCGCGTCGATCTGGCGGGTACCACAGACCACGGTCGTCACGCCCGATTCGCGCCAGGCCGCCAGGCGTTCGCGGATGCGCTCAGGCGGTCCGACCAGCGCGACCTCGTCGGCGAGCTGATCGGGCACGGCCGCCGCAGCCTCTTCCTTCTTCCCGCTCAGATAGAGGTCCTGAATTTTCTTCGCCGCTTCCTCGAAGCCGTAGCGGCACGCCAGGTCGTTGTAGAAATTTTTGCCGCGCGCGCCCATGCCGCCAATGTAGAGCGCGAGGCCCGGCTTGATGTGGCCGAGGCACTTCTGCACGTCGTTCCCGACCACGACGTTCACCGACGCCGCGATGTCGAAGGTGGCGAGCGATTTGCCGCCACCCGCGCGGGCGAATCCCGCTTCGAGCGCGCCTTTGAAGACGTGCGTGCGATGGGGCGAATACCAGATCGGCAGCCAGCCGTCGGCGATCTCGGCGGCCTGCGCGACGCTCTTCGGTCCGATCGCGGCGATGTAGACGGGGATCTGTCGGCCGTGGAGGATGCTCTTCAGCGGCTTCCCGAGACCGGTCGCGCCCGGACCGTTGTACGGAATCTGGTAGTGCTCGCCCTGGTGCTCGACGGGAGCCTCGCGCGCCCAGATCTTGCGGACGATTTCGATGTACTCGCGGGTCTTCACGAGCGGCTTACCGTAGCGCTCCCCGTGCCAGCCTTCGACGACCTGCGGGCCCGAGACTCCGAGCCCGAGGAGAAAGCGCCCTCCCGAGAGCTGATCGAGCGTCGTCGCGGTCATGGCGGTCATCGCGGGCGTGCGCGCAGGCATCTGCATGATGCCGGTGGCGACGTGGATCTGCTTCGTGCGCGCGGCGATCCACGCGAGCGGCGTCACCGCGTCAGAGCCGTAGGCTTCCGCCGACCACACCGAGTAGAAGCCGAGTCGGTCGGCCTCCTCGATGAGCGGCATGTCGAGAGCCATCTTCGATCCGGAGTATCCGATCGTGATGCCGAGTCGCATGGGCAAGTCTCCTTGTGCGGTGGGATCGCTCGCGACGCGGCAACGAGCGCCCGAGGTCGTAAACCGCGCTACGCGCTATGTCCAGGCAGCATGCGCTACGAAAGTGCATCGACGACACTTCGACGTGACCTCCGCGCGCGACGCGCGCGGCCGAGCGAAGCGAGCCGGGGAAGAGGCCTCCGCGCGGCTTCGCCGCGTGGAGAAAGGGGAGAGAATCCCCCTCATCTACAACGGCGGGAAGCGCTGCGCCCAGCTCTCGCGCTCGACGCCGGCGCCATTCGCGACGAAGGCGATCACGTGGTACCAGCCCGCGAGGACGAGGATCTCGAGCAGCTGCGGTGCTGTGAAGTGCGCGGAGAGCTCGGTCCAGAGCGCGTCGGAGACGCAGGCGCCGTAGTGCAGCTCGTCGACGAGCCGGACCAGGAGGCCGTCGGTGCCACGCCAGACCTTGTCATCGGGCCGGGCGAGCACGGTCGCCTTCATCGTCTTCTCGTCGACCCCGGCGGCCGCGCCGAACGCGATCGCGTGGACGCCCCACTCGTACTCGCAGCCGAGACGCGCGCAGACGCGTTGGATGACGATCTCGCGCTCACGCACACCGATGGTGGCGTCGCGGCCGAGGAGAAACTTGCCGAGCGGTAGCATCGCCTGTGCGAGCGGCAGGTGCTGCGCCAAGGTTCGGAAGAGCGCGAGCGGGGGAAGCGGAGAACCCTTTGGCATCCAGCGGGCGAGCTCCTCGGCGACCTCGGGGTCGAAAGGGGGTTCGACCGGAACGATGCGGGGGGTGGTCATCGACGCCTCCTATTGCGTGACGGGCCGTGGCATCAGGGCGACGACCCGTGCTACGGATTCCGTAGCGATATGACTCTCCCGTGGGTAGCACAAGGAACGGCATGAGCGCGACCCGCACGCCGCGCACGGTCCGCGCCTCACGGCCGAGTCGCCCGACTCGTCCGATCATGGCGGTGCTCGACTGGCTCGGGCGGCGATGGGCGCTGCGCGTCTTGTGGGAGCTCCGCGACGGGGCGTTGGCATTTCGCGCGCTCCAGGAGCGCTGCGATGCCGTCTCACCGACGGTGCTGAACGAGCGCTTGCGCGAGCTTCGTGAGGCCGGCGTCGTCGAGCTGCAAGCCGTCGGCGGGTACGTACTGACGACGGACGGTCAGGCGCTCGGGGCGGTCTTGTTGCCCCTCCATCGCTGGGCGGAGCAGTGGGGGCGGCGCGGGCGAGCCCGCCCCGAGGCACGACGCGTTCGCACGCGTCGCGCCCCGTGAGACGATAGACGGCTCAGCTCGCTGCCGGGACCCAGTTGCCGTGGAAACCGTACGGCACCCGGTGCGGGACGCGAATCTCGGCCAGTGGCTCGCCGGTCAGATTGCGAGCGTCGAGGATGAAGAACGCGCTCGCGTCGCGCGCCTGATTGTAGTTGAGCACGAGGACGTACCCGTCATCCTCGGCGGCATTGGCGTTCCGATGCACGAAGAGCGGCTCACCGACCCCGTTGCCGGCCCCGAAGTGGCGTGTTTCCGTGGTGCCGCTTTCGAGGTCGAACTTGCGGATCGACGTCCAGACCGGGATGCCCGACTCGTTCCCTTCGGATCCGGTGAGCGCCATGTAGCCGTAGCGGTGCTTCCGTCCGAGCAAGCGCTCGTCGACGCGCGGGAACTCGCCGTCCCCGTCGTCGAGCGGCGTCGAGCGGACGGTGCCCTTGGCGAGATCGATCGTCCAGCGGTGCAGGCGCGCGACGTTCTTGTCACGCCAGCCGGGATTCCGCGCCGACGTCTGATCCATGAACAGCAGCTGCTCGTAGCGTGCGACGTCGAGCGTGATGATCCCGTTCTCGGCATACGCGTTCATGGGATGGAAGACGTAACAAGGGTCGATGTCGAACCAGCGGACGTCGGCGTTGCCGCCGTTCCGCGGCATGACGCCGAGCTTCGCGCCGCGCTCCGGCTCCCAGGAGAACAAGCTGCCGCCATTGGTGAGGCCTTCGAACGAGAACACCACCGGGCAGAGCATGAAGATCACGTAGTCTTTGGTGATCGCGAAGTCGTGCATCATCGACGGCCACTCGACGTCGATGACCTCGGAGCGCGTCAGCACGCCTTGCTTGTCGACCACGTGGTAGGTCAGGAACGGCGGGAACGGGGCGTAGCCGAAGAACAGCATCTCGCCGGTTTCGGGATCCATCTTCGGGTGCGCGGTCATGGCGCTCCCGAGCTTGCCACCGAAATCGTAGAGCCCGACGGTCGCGAGCGTGCTCGGCACCATCTCCGTCGGCAGCGACGACTCGACCAGGGCCATGAGCTTCCCGGCGTGCGAGACGATGTTGGTGTTGCCGGTCACCTTGATCGACGGCGCTTCGGTGCCCGACATACTGATGATGCCGCGGTAGAGTGCCTTGCCGGACTTCCGCTCTTCTTTCAGGCCGTCGCTCTCGACCCAGCGGTTCCGATACGACGCCTTGCCGTCCTCGAGCGTGATGGCGTGGACCATGCCGTCGCCGTCGAACCAATGATAGCGCCCTGCGGGCTCGAACGCGGGGTTGGGACCGGCTCGAAAAAAACTCCCATTCAGGTCGCGCGGGATCTCGCCGATCACCTCCAGGCCGTCAGTAACTCCCTCCTCGCGCCACGGCGCGAAATTGCCGCGCAGAAACGGGTTCACTTCGGATTCACGCTCACTCATGGGACGTTCCTTTCGTGCGCCGGGGCTTCGCGAGCCTCGGGATGGTGAGTTGATCGATCATGGCGTCGCGCACGAGCGCGATCGCGGGATTCTCGGGGGACCAGAACTCGCTGATGAGGAGCGACGTGACGCCGTGGACCGAGGCCCAGAAGGCGGCCGTCGCGTCTTCGAGCGGAGCGCGCAGGCGTCCGGCGTCGGCGATCGCCATGACGCGGCGGCGCAGGTTGTCGTACGACGCGAGACCCGGGGTCGAGGGCCGAGCGTGGCGCGTGCCGAACATCAGTCGGTAGTGAATGCGGTGGCGGAGGCCGTACTCGACGTAGCGGTCGAAGGCCCAGCGCAGCGCTTCGACCGGATCATGGGGCGCCGTGCGATGCGCGAACGCGCGCTCGAAGGCGGCGAAGCAATCGTCGACGACGCGGGCGATCAGCGCCGCCTTGTCGCCGAAGTGGTGGTAGATGGTCGGCGCGGTCACGCCCGCGCGGGCACAGACTTCGCGGATGGAGAGCCCAGCTTCGCCGACGGTCGCGAGCAGGTGCTCGGCGGCGTCGAGGATGGCGCGCCGGGTCGCTTCCGATTCGACCTCGCGGGAGCGGAGCACGGTGACTTTCGCGGGCACGCCTCGGCTATAGCGGCGTTACATTAGTGAGGCAATGGGTGTGTAACTCATTGAAACTCAGCCATGTTTGACTGTAGCGGAGCTATAGGTTGGCGTGCCGAAAGACTCCCAGGAGCTCGACGTGATCGGTTTGCGGCAGGAGGTCGAACGGCTGGACGCGCTCGAGGACGAAGCCGCCCGCGACGAGATTGGCGGCGTCGCGGGCAAACGACGTGGGGTTGCAGGACAAGTAGAGGAGGCGCGGCGGAGCGAGCTGTGTCAGGCGTTGCACGACGACCTCCCCGCAGCCCTTGCGTGGGGGATTCAGGGTGACGAGATCGACGTCGCCCTGAATGTCCGCAAGGCGGTCTTCGACGCGCCCCGCGACGAAGCGCGCCTGCGTCAGCCCCGCGCGTGTGGCGTTGGCCTCGGCCGCGGCGACGGCGGCGGGGACCTCTTCGATGCCGATCACCGACGTCGTCGGCGAGGCGAGCGTCAGCGCGATGCCGCCGATGCCGCAATAGAGATCGAGGACTCGCGCGTGCGCGGCGCGGTCGGCCTCGGCGGCGATCGTCGCGTAGATGTGGGCGGCCATGCGCGTGTTGGCTTGCACGAACGCGGTCGGACCCGCGGCCAGCGTCACCGCCCCGTAGCGTTCACGCAGCTCGGGCTCTCCCCAGATGCGCTCGATACGCGCACCGACGATGACGTTGCCGGTGGTCGTATTCTCGTTCAGCAGCAAGCCGGCCAGCGGAACGGTCGTCCGCAAACGGTCGGCGAGCGGCGCTGCCGTCGGTAGCGGCACGCGCGAGGTCACGAGCGTCACCAGGACCCGCTCTTCGGCGACGCTCGCGCGGAGCAGCACATAGCGGACGCCGGTGCGGCCGCGGACGTGGATCGGCACGTGCTCGTCGGACAACGCGTCGCGCACCGCGGGGATCGCGCGTTGCAGCAGTGGGTCGTGGAGCGGGCATCGACTGACGTCGAGGACGCGATGGCTACCCGGGGCGTACAACCCGAGCACCGGACCGGCACGCGACACGCCGACCATGAGCTTGCTCTGCACGCGATACCCCGTCTGCGCCGGTGCCGCCGTCACGGGGTCGACGACGGGACACCCCTCGGGGGGAAGGGCGGCCTGCAACGCTGCGGCGACGCGCGCGTGCTTCTCGTTCAGCTGATCGGCATACGGACGGCCGACCCACGGACACCCCGGACAGTCGGGAAAGTGGGCACAGCCGAACGGCGCCTCCGGACTCGCCGTCATCGTCGACACGAGAAAACGGCGCGCCCATCGAAGGGCGCGCCGTGTTTCGTCAGTGCGTGGCGGGCTTGGCCGCCGGCGCGTCCGCAGGCGCGGCGCCAGGGGCGCCGTTCGGGGAATCGGTTTCGCGGTACTGCATCTCGTGCTTGCGCTCCAGCGCCTCGATTCGGCGCTCCAAGTCACGGCGTTTCTCGGCGCTCATCTCCGCCGGCTTCGCTTTGGCCTTGGGCTTGGCGGCGTCGGCCGCGTGAGCGGCGGTGGCGGTCAGGGCCAGCAGCAACAAGGCGGTCATGGTCACGGATCGCATCGAGTGGTCCTCCTTTGGAGGGGCTCTGCTATCCTAGGAGGGCCGGAAAGAGAAGTGTCGGGCGGCCCGCCGCGAACCGACGGATTGCAGATGAAACAGTTTGTCGGTTATATTTCATTTGATGGCAGCGCTTGCCGCCCCGGTTCGCGATCAAGCCGCCGTCCTCACCAAGGCGGTGCGCGCGGCTGCGAAACGTCTCGACGTTCGCAATCGCGACCTCGCCGTCATTCTCGGCGCGAGCCCGGCGTCGATCTCGCGCTTGAGCGGCGATCGGACGGTCCGTCCCGGGAGCCGCGAAGGGGAGCTGGCCGCGCTGTTCGTCCGCCTGTTCCGCAGCCTCGATGCGCTCGTCGGGGGTGACGAAGCGAAGGCGCGGAGCTGGTTCCACGCCGACAATGCGCATCTCGGAGGCGTGCCCGCCGCGCGGGTGCGATCGGTCGAAGGACTCGTCGATGTCGTCCACTATCTGGACGCAATGCGCGGGAAGCTCTGAGATCCGGCCGCTCGCCACGACGCCGTGGCGCGCGGTGGAGGCGCAGCATCAGGTGTCCACGCGGAAGCTCGTGGACAGCGATGCGGAGCAGGCGATCTTGGAAGACGTCCTCGAGCGGTACAAGCCGCCACTCACGGACGGCAGCCGGCTGCACTATCTGCTGTTCACGCCGTTTCGGTACCCCCCGCTGCCACGCGGCTCGCGTTTCGGCGGGCGCCACGAGGCCGGCATCTGGTACGGCGCGGAGAGCCTCCGGACCACGTTCGCCGAGGTCGCGTACTATCGACTGCTGTTCCTCGCGGGGACCAGCGCCGATCTCGGTCCGCTTGCGACCGATCTCTCGGCCTTCACGATTCGCGTCCGCACTTCCAAAGGCGTCGACCTCACCCGCGAGCCGTTCGCGCGTTGGCGCCGGGCGCTCGCGTCACGCACCAGCTACGCCGCAACCCAGGCGCTCGGCACAACCATGCGGGGCGCCGGCGTCGAGGCCGTGCGCTACGAGTCGGCACGTGACGCGGACCGCGGGTCGAACGTCGCCGTCTTCGTGCCGCGGGCATTCGCGGGACGCCGGCCGCGGCGGATCGAGCGCTGGCATTGCGTCGCGACCCACGACCGCGTCGAGCTCAGCAAGCGGGATTATTTCGAGCGGGGCGCGCACCTCTTCACGCGAGCGGAATTTCTCGTGCAAGGACGGCTGCCGTCGCCCGCGAGCTAGCGGCCAGCCCCCTTTGCGTACCCCGTTCTCGGTCGCTAGCGTGGCCTCGTAGGGTGCAAGGAGGAATCATGAAACGCTCGCTCGTCACTCTGGGTCTCGTCACCGTCTTCGGTGTCAGCACGGCATTCGCGGACGGTACGATCGACGCCAAGCTGCAGTGTCAGGTCGAATACGGCTCGCAGTCGGAAATGGGGGCCGCCTGCAAGGAAGGGGTCGACCTCGCCAAGAAGGCCGCCGGGTCGCAGGAAGATGCCGCGAGCGGCTGCACCGCCAGTCGCGAGAACGGCGCCCGCATCACCGCCTGTGAGCAGGGCGTCGCACTGTACGCGCGTTTTTCCGGCAACGTGCGCAGCACCGACAAGAGCAGCTTCTCCTACACGTGGCAGCAGCCGAAGACGGGGTTGCAGGTCGATGTCGGCGACTATCA
>JBDSJB010000115.1:0-4217 GCA_039917665.1 Binatia bacterium | reverse complement strand
GATTGGTTCGGGTGGATGGTGCCGCAGACCGTCCGTCATTATCGGCGGTCTCCGCGGCAAGTCAAGGCGAAGTCGCAGTAACGACGCGAGGTTATCTCACGTCACTCGACCGACGTATTTGGCCTGCGGGAGAGACGCGAGGGCGGCGACGCGCGTTGCGTTCGATGACGCGGAATAGTAAACGCGCTGGTCCACCGGGGAGGTTCAATGCTGATTCCTGCAACGCATTTGCGCGTCGGAATGTTGATCAACTACCAGAACGATCTCTATCGCATCATGGCGGTCACCCACATCACGCCGGGCAATTGGCGGGGCATGGTGCAGACGAAGATGCGGAGCGTACGCTCGGGAACGCAGTCGGAAAATCGGTTCCGCTCGGAAGACAAGGTCGACCGGGTCACGCTCGACCAACAGGAGATGGAATACCTCTACGGCGACGGTGAGGGGTACCATTTCATGAATACCGAAAGCTTCGAGCAGATCGCGCTCGCCGGCGAATGGTTGGGCGATGCCGTGCATTACCTGCTCGCCAATATGCGGGTCACCGTGGACTTCTACGAAGGGAAGCCGATCGGAGTGACCTTGCCGAAGTCCGTCGACTTGCGAGTCACCGAGACGGCTCCCGGCCTCAAGAGCGCGACGGTCACCAACGCGCTCAAGCCGGCCACCACGGAAACCGGACTCGTGGTTCCCGTTCCGAACTTCGTCGAAGTAGGCGACCTCATCAAGGTCGACACCGAGAGCGGCAGCTACCTTTCGCGCGCCAAGGGCGAATAGCTTCGCAACGCGCGCCGTGGACTTCCGCTACAGCGAGGACGAGGAGCGCTTCCGTCTCGGGCTCCGAGGCTGGCTGAGCGAGCACCTGCCTCGGCATTTCGCTCCGGGCGAGCTCACCGAAGAGCTCGACCCCGATGCTCGCTTCGAGAAGATGTTGGCGTGGCATCGCGCCATGCACGCGGGCGGTTGGGTGGGCATCCATTGGCCGCCGGCCTACGGCGGCCGGGGCGCTTCGATCATGGAGCAGGTCGTCTACGCCGAGGAGATGGGTGCCGCCGGCGCACCGGCGCCGATCAACCCCATCGCGATCATGATGGTCGGACCCACGCTGATGCAGTGGGGCACCGAGGAGCAGAAGCAGCGGTACATTCCGACGATGCTCTCGGCGGATGAGATCTGGTGCCAAGGGTACTCGGAGCCGAATGCCGGCAGCGACCTCGCGTCGCTCC
Organism: Binatia bacterium; assembly: GCA_039917665.1. Classification (GTDB taxonomy): domain Bacteria; phylum Desulfobacterota; class Binatia; order UTPRO1; family UTPRO1; genus UTPRO1. The sequence continues at coordinate 2,991 of JBDSJB010000115.1, read as the reverse complement.
AGACGCGGGGCGTGGAGGATGGCGACGATCTGGTCGTGACCGGACAAAAGGTCTGGACGAGCCTCGCCCACCGCGCGCATTGGTGCATCCTGCTCTGCCGGACCGATCCCGATGCGCCAAAGCATCTCGGAATCTCGTATCTGCTCGTCGACATGCAGAGCCCGGGCATCACCGTCCGACCCCTCCTCCAGATCACCGGTGACGCGGAGTTCAACGAGGTCTTCTTCGACGAGGTCCGGGTCCCGAAGACGAATCTGGTCGGTCAGTTGCACCAGGGATGGCAGGTCGCGATGACGACACTCGCCTTCGAGCGGGTCGGTCTCGGCAACGTGTATCAATTCGATCGCCTGATCCGCGAGCTGACGGCGCTCGCGGCGAGCCGCTGCATCGACGCACGGCCGGCGATCGAGCACGGCGCCATCCGCCAGCGCCTGGCTCAGCTGTCCATCGAGGCGCAAGCGCTGCGCTACACGCAGTACCGACATGTGACCAAGCGGGCGCGTGGCGAGCCCGGTCCCGAGGCTTCGGTGGCGAAGCTCTTCGGAACCGAGCTAAACCTTCGCATCATGAGCCTCGCGAGCGATCTGCTCGGCCCGGAGGGATACGTCGAGCGGGCGCGAGGCGACACGCAGGAGTCCAGCAAATGGCTCCGCCGCATCCTCGCGGCGCGGGCCTTCACGATCGGCGGCGGAACGTCCGAGGTCCAGCGCAACATCATCGGTGAGCGCGCCCTTCGTCTGCCGCGCGGGTGAGTGCCCTGCCCTCGGCAGAGCCGATCGACGCCGCCGCATTCTGGTCCGCGCTCTTCCCGTTTCCCGCTCCGGTCGAGATCGAGGTCGGCTGTGGCGACGGCGCGTTTCTCGTGGCTGTTGGGCGGCGCCATCCCGAGCGCAATTTCTTCGGTCTCGAGCGCTCACCCGCGAAGGCCAGGCGCCTGGCCGAGCGTGTCGAGCGCCTCGCGGCTGAGAACGTGCGCTCCCTGCAGGCCGATGCCGGCTGCCTCGTGAACGGCGTGATCCCGACGGCATCGGTGGCGGCGTACCACGTCTATTTCCCGGACCCCTGGTGGAAGCGTCGCCATGCCCCGCGCCGGGTCTTCACCCCGGCTTTCGTGGCGGGTGTCGCGCGGACCCTCCGGCACGATGGCCGGCTCTACTTCGCAACGGACGTGCAAGCCTATGCGGTCGTCGCGCGCCAGAGCGTCCTCGCGGACGGTCGCTTCATCGAAATGGCGGTCGGCGACGATCATCCCGGACTGACGACGTCGTTCGCGCGCAAGTATCGCGCCGCCGGCCGCCCGCTCTATCCGTTCACGTTCGTGCGCCAGGCAGCGGCGCCGGCGTCTCAGGGTTTTGCAGCGCCGAAGACGAGGTCGATGTAGTACCGCAGATTCAGACCGACCAAGAAGATGGCCGGTCGATCGCTGCGGCGCGCGTAGACCGCAGTGCGGGTGGGATTCTCGTCGCCGAGGGAAACCAGGATGGGCGGGGCCGCCTCCCCGAAGCTCACTTCGAGGGTGGTCCCGGGCGTTGCGAGGCCGTAGGCCGCGTAGGCGCTTGCGGGCTCCTGGGATAATTCCTCGGCGGGCTGCCCTGTCGTCAGGGTTGCGACCGTGGCGTCGAAGAGATCGGGGGGGATCTTCACCCCTGCCGGTTCGATGACGGTCCAGCGCTGCTCCAGCCGCTGGGCCCGGACGACCGTGCCCTCCTTGCGAAAAGTGAGCGCGGTGACGGCGGACGCCGCAGTGTCGAGCAGCGACGGGGCCGGCGCGACCGCTGCGGGGATCTCGGGATCGGGCGCCCCCCCATCGACGACGAACACCCACCCGGCGAGCGCAGCCAGCACGGCGTAGATCACCGCGACTCGGCGCCAACTCATTGCGCGCGCCTCCGGAACCAGACCCAAGTGCCAGCCGCGAAGAAGAGCGCAGGCTGCAGCACCGTGGCGAGCCAGAACGACAAGGCTCCCTGAGTTTCGGTGACGAAGAACTGCTCGCGTCCGACCTCTTTCGACTGTGCGCGGGCGGCCAGCAGCGATTCGTCGCGCGCCAGCCAATTGACGCTGTTGATGAGGAGATCCTTGTTGCCGAGGTAGTCGATGATGCCATTGGTGGCGAAGTCGCTGTCCCCGAGCACGATGGCGCGACCCGGAAGACTCTCGCTGCCGACGACCGCGGCTCCCACCAGTTGGGCGGCGGCCGGTGCGTCACCGCGCTCACGCACGTTCGTCGGAGCCACCGGATAGCTGCCCGCGCTGGTCGTCAGGAAGCGAATGACCGAGTCGCGATTTGCGGCGGCGACGTTGAGGGGCCGCGCATACGAGAACACCGGCGGCGCCTCGAGCGTGCCGCTGACGAGAAAGGACGGCATGAGATCGGCCACCATGAGGGTGACGCCCTCGCCGCCTGCGAGGCGCTTCTCCGGATCGATCACGACCTGGTCCGGTGAGGTGATGCCAAAGCGGGCCGCGAATGCGGCGACCGACGCGGGCGTCTCGGGATCGAGCAGCATCAGCAAATTGCCGGAACGCGAGAGATAACCCTGGATCTGCTCGAGCTCGCCCGGGAGATAGTCTTTCCGCGGTCCCGCCATGACGACCACCGTCGCGTCGATCGGGATCGACTCGGTGCGCATCAGCGGCAGGTTTCGCACCACGAATTGCTCGTCTTCGAGCGTGCTCTTGGCGACCGACATGCCGGTCTTGCGATCGCCGTCGTCGGGTGAGCGCTCCCCATGTCCGGTGACGAAGTACACGAAACGCTCGCGCGCGCGGGTGACGGAGAGCAGCGCCCCCATCAGCAGCGATTCGTTCGGGTTCGAGACGTCGCGGCGCTTGTCGCCGCTTTCCACGACGATCGCGCCGTAGCGATCGATCCCGTAGCGCTTGGCGAGCGCCGGCGATCGGTTCAGGTCGACGAACTCGTAGGTGATGCGTTTGGTCGCTTGCGTGATGCGCCAGAGAAGATCTTTGAGGTCGGGGGTCCGCGGATCT
>JBDSJB010000114.1:0-4949 GCA_039917665.1 Binatia bacterium | reverse complement strand
CGGGCTTCGAACGCGCTCATCACGACGGCGACGTTGCCGAAGACCTGCACCGTCGTGCCGAGCGGTTTCTCGTCGAGCGAACGCAAGGCATTCGAGCTCCGCTGGGCGTCCAAGCGGGACTGGAAGGCCTCCGGCGTCACCGTCGTCGCGGGGCGCGCGGACGGGCAGAGGACGGCCCCGTCCACGTAAGGGCCGAAAAACGCCCGCCAATCGGGCTCGGATCCCTCGGCCCATGAGATCGCCTGCAAGCCGCCCGCTGCCAGCGCGCGCAGCGCCCGTTCGTCGTCGGTCATCGTCGCCTCCATTCGTCGGTTCCGACGACCATGCTTATTTTTGACCCGTGGGTCAATAAACGCTACGGCTGGAGCATCCAGGAGGATCGCCATGTCGGACAACGAGACCGCAGGCGGCGCACCCGTCGTCAACTCCGCGATCGCCGCGCTTCCGCCCGAGATCGTCGCGCTGGTGCGCGCGATGCCGGTGCTCGACGAGCCAATCTCGCGCGTGAACGACGCGGCTGCCATCGTCCCGCCCGCACGACGCTGGAACGAGGTGCCGGCCGAAGGCCACGACGGGCTCTTCACGCAATCGTGGTTTCCGATCTGCCTCGCGCGCGACGTCGCGCCGGGAACCCTCAAAGGCTTCGACTTCCTCGATGGGCGCGTCGTCGTGTGGCGGGACGGCGACGGCATCGCGCACGTCACGAGCGCCTTCTGTCCGCACATGGGCGCGAGCCTCGAAGCCGGCGAGGTCGTCGACGGCACGCTGCGCTGCGCGTTCCATCATTGGCGCTACGGTCCCGATGGCCGCTGCGTCGTGACCGCCATCGGCGATACGCCGCCGCGAAACGCCGCGCTCTTCGTCTTCCCGTCGGTCGAGAAGTTCGGCCTCATCTGGGCGTTCAACGGCGAGACGCCGCTCTATACGCTGCCCGACTTTCCGCATCCCACCGACGCGCTGCTCATCAAAACGATCGAGCTGCCGCAGCTGATGCCGGTCGATCCATGGGTGCAATGCGCCAACACGCCCGACATGCAGCACATCAAGACCCTGCACCGCGTCACCTTCGAGCAGGGCGATCCCGACGACATCATCGAGTGGAACCCCTACGACATGCAGTACGATTTCAAGGGCCGCTACGACACCGGCGTGCAGGCGGAATGGCGGATCGGCGTGTTCGGGACGTCGCTCTACTATCAGAGCGCCGAGATCACAGGCCGCTGGTTCGGGTTCCTGGTGCCGATGGGATTGCCACGGCCGGGCTTCGCCAAGAACTTCATGACCGTCGCCGTGCAGAAGACCGCCGACACCGCGGGCGACCGCGAGTTCCTCGAATCGTGTCTGCTGCTCGAGATGGCGATCGTCGGCGAGGACACGCACATCATGTCGACGATGCGCTTCCGCCCCGGCACGCTCACCAAGTCCGACCGCACCCTGGCGCGCTATTTCCAGTTCCTGCGCGCCTATCCGCGCGCGCACCCGTCGCGGCCGTTCATCACGTGAGGCGCGTACGCTTGCGTGTGCCGACACCCGCGGTGGTCTGACCGTGCGTCAGTCCCTGCAGCAGCAGATCCGCGACCGCCGCGACGACGCGCGTCTTCCGCGCGGCGCGTGGATCGAGCTGGTGCTGCAAGCGGACGCCCTCGATCGCCGCGATCGCGAGGTTGGCGAGCGTCGCCGCGTCCGCGTCGGCGGCGAAGACGCCCGTGCGTTGCCCGTCGCGAATCGCCGCGATCAGTGCCGCTCGCACCGGCACGTAGAACTGCGCGCCGGTCGCCAGCAGTGCCGCGCGCTTCGCGTTCGGTCCACGCATCGCAGCCGTCCAGAAGTCCGAGAGGATCAGGAAGAAATTCTGCGACTCCTCGTAGCGCGCGACGATCGCCGCAATGAGGTCGCGGACGCGCTGCTCGGGGCCGGCGTCGGCGGAGCTCAAATCTTTCCAGGGTACGAGCGTCAGACAGACCTGCATGAACAGGTCCTCTTTGGTCGCGAAGGATTGGTAGAGCAGGCCCTTCGAGATGCCGAGGGCGGCCGACACGTCCTCCATGCGCGCAGCGTGGTAGCCGCGCGTGGCGAACACGCGCGTCGCCGCGTCGACGATCTCGGAGCGCCGCGTCTCACGGTGGACGATCTTGGGCATGGTCGGTGGCTCGCGACACGAGCCGGGCTGGATAAATCCCGGCGCGCCCCCGCGCGTCAAACGAATCGACGAAAGCGTTGCCGATGACCGTGAGCCTGGAGCACGTCGAGCGGATCGATGCCGACGCGGACGTGGTGTGGCCGTTCTTCCGCTGGGACAACCTGGAGGCGATGCGGCCAGGCGGTTTCTTCGTCGGGGTCGACTACGAGGAGCAGCGGGCCATGCCCGGCGCTCTTCGCACGGTGGCGCTGGCGAACGGTGCGCGGCTCGTCGAGCGCCTCGAATCGCAGGACGCCATCGGCCGCCGTCTCGTCTATGCGATGCTGGATACGGGCGGAGTGCCGATCGCCGACTATCGCGGCGAGGTCGTCGTCTCGGCCGCCGGCTCCGGTGTCTGCTTCGTGAAGTTCGCCTGCGTCTGCTCGCCGGTCGGGCTCTCGGAAGCGGAGTGGCGCGAGACGTGGACGGCGATGCAGATCGCCAACGCGGCGTTCATTCGCAGCGTCGTTTAGCGACGGCCCGGACGGCGCGACGCGTAACGGTGTCGGGAGTCGCGGGCGCCTCGGATCGGGAGCGCACGGCTCACCGAGAGAAACGCGGAGATTGCGGGGTCTGCCCGCGCGCGCTTTCGAGCGGGCCGTTCCACGATCGATCCTTGCCCGTGGATCGATCGTGGAAGGCCGTTTCGAATGCGGTCAACTACCGCCAAAAGCAGAAGGCCTTACGCCTTGACGACGTTGGCGGCCTGCAGGCCCTTCGGACCTTTGACGATGTCGAATTCGACCTTCTGACCCTCGTCGAGCGACTTGAAACCGTCGCCACTGATGGCCTTGAAGTGCACGAATACGTCTTCGCCGCCGGGTTGGGTGATGAAACCGAAACCCTTCTCAGCGTTGAACCATTTTACGGTGCCACTTGGCATGAGCTTTCCCTCCTTTCCTCAGAACTCGTCTTGAAAAAGAGGTGCTCTGGTGTGACAAGACGGCGGGCGCAATCAGGATTCGCACCGTAGCCGGAATTTTAGAAAAGGGAAATGGTCGCGCACCTCGAAATCGTCCGCCCGGCTGACCGCTCGGTTTAGGCAAGAGCCGGCCGCGACCCCAGCCGCGGCCGGGGGTGCCGGAATCCCGCTCGTCCCGTCGCCTATTCCGCCGTAATCCCAGCGCTTCGACCCGCGCGGCACGGAAATGGGACGCGGTGCTTTGTTTCGTCGCTCCAGTAATTCGCAAGTGTCTTCTAATGATGCTGGCCAATCGATACGGAGCGATGCTGGGGGTGCTGCTCGGGAGGATTGTCGCCGCGCATCGGGCCGAGCCCCGCGACGATGGCGTTCTGTCGCCAGCTCCCGGGTGGGAGCCGTACGAGCAGGCTGGGTAGTGTTTCACCGCCGGCGATCGCGTTGGAGCCACGCGCCTGGTCACGCAGGCCGCCGAGGCGGGCAATCCGCTCGCGCAGCTCCGCCTCGCGATGCTGTACGAGGCCGGCGACGGCGTCGCGCGCGACCAGGCCCAGTCGCTCGCGTGGTATCGGCGCGCCGCCCTGCAGGGCGAGCCCGGTGCCGAGGCGGAGATCGGGGGCTACTACGAGGAAGGCGACGGCGTGCCGGACGATTGGGTCGAGGCCGCTGCCTGGTACCGTCGCAGCGCCGAGCAAGGATGGATGAAGGGCGAGCTCGCGCTCGGGCGCGCCTATCAGTACGGCATCGGCGTTCCGCTCGATCTCGGCGCCGCCATCACGTGGTACGACCGCGCCGCCGCGCACGGACATCCGAACGCCGCACAGCTCGCGAAGTATCTGCGCGACAATCACGGGCAGGACGGCAGCACGCGAAACGAGCAGGAGCAGACCATGCTCGGGCCGCTCGTCCAACGGAACGCGCCGCTCAATTGCGCCGGCCCGATCGTCTCAGGCGGCGGCAACGTCGAGAACGCGGCGAGCTGCGGTTTCGGGGCGGGCGATCTCCCGAACGCCGGCAAGAAGCTGCTGGTCGACAAGCTCAAGTTCAATCCGTCGATCCCGCAGACCCACTGCCAAGGGCGACGGCACGAATGTGTCGCGCCATCAGCGCGCAGCTGCGTTCCCATGAGACACTGCGTGTCGCGCGCGGCGCGACCTCGCCGGCACTTCGCATGCCACTTTTCGTGCGCGTACGAAGGCGCTCCGACCGAAATGCGAGACGCCGATGACGTCGCGCAAACCCGCATGGATGGCCGTTTGCAAGCCTTTGAATCTACGAGGGCTTTCGCGGCACGGATCTAGCTCTTTCGAGTTCGCATCTGGCGCAACTCGTGAGGAGAGATTCTATGCAAACGTTCGTATCCGATAGTGACAGTCATTTCGTATGTCGTACGATATGTCGTCGAGTCGCGACGCACGTACTGGTCGCCGTCGCGCTGCTGCTGACGGTGTTCCGCGCAACCCCCGCGTCGGCTGCCGTCGCGACCCTCACGAGTCTCGGCGTTGGCCTTTACGATACCGTCGCGGGCACGACCGGCGGCCCGGTCGAAACGGCGGAGTTCGCGGGCTCGTTCCACATCGCCATCGATGGCGGCGCGCCGACCGAAGCGTACTGCGTCGACATCCATAATCCACTGAGCTTCGGTGACACCGAGCCGCAGACGCCGCCCGACTATCCGTGCGAGGTCGTCTACATTCTCGGCAATGCGTACCCGAACCCGGCCACGATCGGGACGCCGCTCGCCGACGTGACGCGCGAAGCGGCCGCGGTGCAGTCGGCCATCTGGCACTTCACCGACGCCTTCGCCGTCACGGCTCCGTCGGACGTCCAGGCCCGCACGGCCGAGATCAT
>JBDSJB010000113.1:0-3068 GCA_039917665.1 Binatia bacterium | reverse complement strand
ACCTCGCCGCGGACGAAGCGCTCGCGGTCGGTGCCTTCCTCGCCGAGCACGCCCGCGCGCTCCGCCGCGCGCGCGTCGTTCACGACGAGCGCGCCACCCTGGCCGCACATGAGATTCTTCGTGACGTGAAAGCTGAACGCGGCGAAGTGCCCGATCGTGCCGAGCGCGCGGCCCTTATAGGTGCCGCCGAGCGCTTGGGCGGCGTCCTCGACCACGACGAGACCGTGCGTGTCGGCGATCGCCATGATCTCGTCCATCGCGGCGCCGACGCCGCCATAGTGCACGGGCACGATCGCCTTCGTGCGCGGACCCATGGCCGCGGCGACCTGGCGCTCGTCGAGGTTCAGCGTGTCGGGCCGGATGTCGACGAAGCGCAGGCGCGCGCCCCGCAACAGAAACGCATTGCCCGTCGAGACGTAGGTGAACGACGGCAGGATGACCTCGTCGTCGGGGCCGACGCCGGCGAGGATCGCGCTCATCTCGAGGGCGGCTGTCGCCGAGTGCGTGAGCATGACCTGGCGGGCGCCGAGTGTCCCTTCGAGCCAGCGGCAGCAGGCTTCGGTGAAGCGGCCCTTGTTGGCGCGGAGACCTTCCGCGAGAGCCTCGCCGATGTAGCCGAGCTCGCGGCCGGTCACGTACGGCCGGTGATTCGGGATCGTGGTCATTCCCGTCGGGTCTGAACGAAACGATTGTAGATCCAGCTCACGGCGAAACCGGCCGCGCCGCCGTAGACGAATCCGTACCCAAACCCGATCAGGCTGCCGATGAACGTGACCGAGTAGCCGGGACAGAACTGCCCGAGCAGCGCCAGATTCGGCCCAACGACCGGACCGCCCTTCAGCACGAGCCAGTTCGTCGCCACGAAGATGCCGAGCCCGGCGAGCACGCCAGTCGCGATGGCTTGCGCGGTCGCGTCGAGCCGCAGGATGCGTACGCGGACGTCGTCGCTCGCCATGGGTCGCTCGTCAGTCCTTTAGATGGAATCGAGAAAGCGGCTGAACGGTCCCGTGTCGGCGTTCCGCCGCAACACGACCGCGGACAGGAAGGTCGTCGCGTTCCGCACGAGCGCGAACGTCCAGCCCGTCACGAACCCCGCCAGGCAGCCGTAAGCGAGCCCGATGAGGCTGCCGCCCAACGTCACGCGATAGCCGGGAAAGTACTGCGCGAGCAGGGCCAGGTGCGGGCCGACCACCGGTCCGCCGCGCAGCACCAACACGAGCGTGGCGAGAAAGATGAGCATGCCGACGACGGCGCCGACGGCAATGCCGAAGCCGGTACGGTCGAGCTTGCCGAACGCGCGCGCGAAGGCGTCCTCGAGCGCGTCGACCGCGGGCTCGCGAATCTCCTCGTGATACTCCTGGTCGGTGTTGACGCTCCAGAGGTCGTGGCGCTCGCCGTGCAGGGCGTTCCGCACCGCGAGCATGCCCGTCACCATCGCGTGGTCCTGGTTGTTGTACCGGTGGAGACCGTTCCGTCCGATGGTCTGGAGATTCTCGAGCCCATCGACATAGGCGCGAACGACGTCGAGATGCTCGCGATAGGACGAGTCGTAGACCGGATACGCGTCGGCGACGCGGACGACGCAGCCGTCGACGACGTCCTCGGGCCGCGCGAGCCCGACGTGGGCGATCTCCCGCCGCGCGAGCGCGACGAGCTCGTCGTCCGGCATGCTCCAGAGCGCGTCGCCCTGGTTGCAGAAATACTCGAGGCCGAGGCTCGTCTTCGTGGCGTCCGGCACCATGGCCGGGCTCCAGTTCTTGAAGTTCTGGATGCGGCCGACCTGCACGGCGGGATCATGGATGTAGATCCAATTGTCGGGGAAGAGGTCGGGCTGGTCGACGATCAGGCACACGGTGACGAAGGCGCGATGCGAGAGCTGGCGAGCCGCCGCGCGCACGGCGTCCGGTGCCGGGGGCTCGAGGCGCGCGACCAGCTCGGTGATCGGCATGCTGGAGATGAAGTCGGTGCCGTCGTGCGTGCGACGCGCGCCGTTCGTGCTCGCGCCGCTCGTCACGATGCGCGTCACGCGATGCCCGTCACGCTCGATCGCGACCACCTCGTGATCCGTCTCGACGCTGCCGCCGAGCCGCACCACCTCCTCCCGCACCGCGTTCCACATCATGCCGGGACCGAGGCGCGGATAATCGAACTCCTCGATGAGCGTCTTGATGGTCTGCTGCGGCCGCACGAACATGCTGCGCACGGCGGTCCAGAGCGAGAGATCCTTGATGCGTTGCGCGGCCCACTCGGCCTTGAGCTCCGAGCACGACACGCCCCACACCTTCTCGGTGTAGCTCTTGAAGAAGGTGCGAAAGAGTCGGCGGCCGAAACGGTTGGTGACCCACTGCTCGAAGGTGTCTTCCTGGCGATGGGGCGCGATCTGCCAACGGAGATAGCTGAGGCCGACGAGGACGCTCTGCCAGGCCCCAAGACCCGCGAGCGCGTTCGTCGGGCGAAGCGGGTAGTCGAAGAAGCGCCCCTCATAGTAGATGCGCGAGAGCCGCGGGCGACGGAGGAACTCGTCGCCGAGCACCGTCCGCCAGAACGCGTCGACCTCTGGCACCTTCGTGAAGAAGCGGTGACCGCCCATGTCGAAGTGAAAGCCGCGATACGATTCGGTCCGCGCCAGTCCGCCGACCATCGCGCCCTTCTCGAGCACCTTCGGCGGCTCGCCGGCCTGCGCGAGCTCATAGGCCGCGGTGAGACCGGCCGGGCCGGCGCCGACGACGACGAAGCGGCGCGGCAGACTCGGCGTGTGCGGGAGACTCATCGCGGGCCGCACAGGTGCGGTTCGCCGTCACCGCACAGGTGCGGTTCGCCATAGTGGAACGGGCGTCGCCGGAGAAGTGAGCGCATGTTTCGCACGTGTCGATTGGTATACGGTCAGTCGGTGGCCGCCGCCAGACTGAATCACACACCGAGGCGATGCCCGCGCGCGACGTGACGCGTATCTGGATCCTGCTGGCGGTGCTGACACGCGTCGCGGCGGCCATCATCCTGGGCGATCGGCTGCACTTCATCGACGAGGCGATTTACCTGGACGCCGCCCGCTCGTTGCTGGCCGGGGC
>JBDSJB010000112.1:0-5802 GCA_039917665.1 Binatia bacterium | reverse complement strand
TTCCGCCAACGCCCACGCGGCGTAGGTCACCGCGGCCTTGGCGCACTCGACCGCGACCATCATGTCGGCGCACGCATGCTGCACCGCTTGGAAGGCGCCGATCGCCTGCCCGAATTGCTGCCGCGTCTTCACGTGCTCGACGGTCATCTCGAGCACGCGCGCGGCGCCACCGGCCATGTCGGCGGCCAGCGCGACGCGGGCTTCGGCGAGCGTCGCGACGAGGGCGCCCGTCGCATCACCTGGCAAGATGCGATCGGCCGTGACGTGGATGCCGTCGAGATCGAACGCGAAGATCTTGCGCGTGGTGTCGACGCTCGGCAACGCGCGAACGCGTCCGGCGTCGCTCGCCGCGTTCCGCTCGATCACGACGAACGCGGGCTCACCGTCGTCGGCGTTTCGCACCGCGCACACGACGACATCGGCGACATGCGCATCCGGAACGAAGAGCTTGGTGCCCGAGAGCTCGTAGCCTCCTGACGCCGGCCGGGCGACTGCGGTCACGCCTTCGAGATCCCAGCGGGCGCTCGCTTCGAGCAACGCGAACGTCGCGACGCGCGTGCCGTCACAGATCGCGGGAAGCCAGCGTCGACACTGCGCATCGTCGCCGGCGTGCACGAGCGCGCGACCGCCGACCAGGCTCGAAAGCAGCGGACCGGGCACCGCGGCGCGGCCGATCTCCTGCAACACGATCGCGAGCTCGAGCATCCCGAGTCCTGATCCGCCGTGCTCTTCCGAGAACATCAGGCCGGGCCACCCGAGCGCGGCGAGTTGGCCCCACACGGCATCGGTCGTTCCACGCGCGTCGGCCATCATCGCGCGCACGTGCGACATCGGTGCGATCGCGACGAGCACGTCGCGTGCGGTGCGTTGCAGAAGTGCCTGCTCAGGCGTGAGGGCGAAGTCCATGAGTCGTCTTGCCTGCCTCAGGCAAACCCGTTACAGCGGGCGCCATGTCCGACTGCCTCTTCTGTCGAATCTCATCCGGAGAGGCAAGGGCGGATCGCGTGTATGAAGACGAGCACGCCGTCGCGTTTCGCGACATCAATCCCGCGGGGCCAACACACATTTTGGTGATTCCCCGAAAGCACATCGCGACGCTCGCCGATCTGACCGAGGACGACGACGCCCTGGTCGGCCATCTCGCTCGCGTCGCCGCGAAGGTCGCAAAAGCGGACGGCCAGACCGATTTTCGTCTCGCGGTGAACTGCGGCGCTGGCGCCGGCCAAAGCGTGTTCCATCTTCACATGCACGTGATCGGCGGCCGCGTGCTGAAGTGGCCGCCGGGCTGATCGCCCCCCCGACACGCCTCGACAGTCCGCGCATCGCGAGCACTCCATCCACGCAGCGCGCACTCGGTTCGCGTCACCACTCCCACTTGACCACCCCACCTCAAATTCGTAGGTGTAATCGCGTCCGCGACGAGCTCTCGCCCCTCGAGAGCGTCGAACGACGCGGCGTCAGCAGCCACGGCATCGATGGAAGCTCGAACGAGGTCGACCATGAAGGAACGGAAGCTCAAGCTCGCCGATCTCAAGCAACGAGCTGCCACGGAGACCTCGCTTCTCGCGGTGCGCTTGCCGGGCAAGACCATGAACGAGATCCGCGACGTCGCCCGCACCCTCGACATTCGGATGCGTGCGCTCGTGCTGGCGCTGCTGAACGAAGGGCTCGATGCGTACGAGGCGTCGGGCTCCGCCGCGAAGAACGGCAGACGCCGCGCACGCTGAGCTCCGCGGATCGGCGTCGCCGCGCACGGCGTCCCCGCCCACGCAGGACATCGCGATGAAGTCGAGTCTCCGCGCTTCCCTCATCAACGGTCCGTTCCAGGACTGCGCGCTCTACGTGGCGCTGCGCTGGCAAGGCGACGCGCTGCTCTTCGATCTCGGCCGCATCGATCGATTGAACGCGGCCAACTGTCTCCGCCTGTCGCACGTGTTCGTGTCGCATACGCACATGGATCACTTCATGGGCTTCGATCAGCTGCTGCGTCTCACGTTGCCGCGCGATCGCGAGCTCACGTTCTGCGGGCCACCGGGCTTGATCGACAACATCGCCGGCAAGCTCGCGGGCTACACCTGGAATCTCACCGAGAACTATCTCTTCCGCCTGATCGTGATCGAGCGGCACGAGTCGCATCTCGTGCGAGCGACGTTTCGCGCGAAGGACTGCTTCGCACGCGAGGCGCTACCCGATCTTCCCGCGGCGCCCGGTGAGCTGATCGACACGCCGGCGTTCCGCGTCGAGACGACGACGCTCGATCATCGCATCCCGTGCATGGCTTTCGCCGTGAGCGAGCCGCGCCATTTGAACATCCGGACGGACGAGCTCGCGGCACGCGGTTATCGGCCCGGGCCGTGGCTCGCGCGCTTGAAAGCCGCCGTCCGCGAAGACAACGACAGCGAGTCAATCCTCGTGACGACGGCCAACGCGCCCGTGCGCGTGGATGCGGGAACGCTTCGCCGCGACCTCGTCGACGACCAACCCGGCCAGCGCATCGCGTACGTCGTCGACACGATCTTCGACCGGCCGAACGCGGAACGCATCGTCAAGATCGCGCGCGGCGCCGACGTCTTCTATTGCGAGTCCCGCTTCCTGGACGTCGATCGCGACGAGGCAGACAAACGCCACCACCTGACGGCACGGCACGCCGGCTTTCTCGCGCGCGCCGCCGGCGTCAAGCGGCTGGAGGTGTTTCACTACTCGCCGCGCTATCAAGGCATGGCGCAGGCGTTCCAGCTCGAGGCCCGGGCGGAGTTCAGTGGTGAGACGCGCCTCGAGGACGAGGTCACGTGGGCCGCGGATCTCGTTGGCGGCTCCGTCGACGGAACGCCCGACGCGGTGGCGTCGCACGGTGCCACCCGTTCTTGATCGCGCGGCGCGCGCGTTTCTCGCGCGCCATCAGGTCGCTCGATTGGCGACCGCCGACGCCGCCGGCCAGCCGCACGTCGTCCCGCTCTGCTTCGCCCTCACCGGCGCGCACCTCTATTTCGTCGTGGACGCCAAGCCGAAAAATCCCGGCGGGCGGGCTTTGAAGCGCATGCGCAACATCGCCGAGAATCCGCGCGTCGCCGTCGTAGCCGACGACTATGCGGAGGACTGGACCGCCCTCGCTTACTGCATGGTACGCGGCGACGCGGCGATCGTGACGGCGGCGAGCGAACGCCGTCGGGCCCTCGCGGCGCTCCGCGCGCGCTACCCGCAGTACCGGACGATGCGCCTCGACGGTCCCGAGCATCCGGTGGTGCGCATCACGCCGCGCCATGTCCACTTCTGGCGCGCTTCGGCCCCGCTGGTCACCCGGCCAGGCGACGACGCGCCAGCCCCGCCGCGCGGCGCACCGAAACGTCGTCCGAAGCCTCCGCGTCCGTCAGCGCGGCGTCGACCGCGCTGACGCCGCGACCGACGGAGCCGAGCGCCGCGAGCGCGGCGCGCCGCAACCCGGGATCGACGTCGAGACGGACGCGATCGAGGACGAGCGCACAGGCATCGTCGGGTCGTGGCTCCAGGCGAAGCAGCGCGGCCAAGGCCGCGAAGCGCACCCCGACCGCCGAATCGCCGAGGCCGCGGACGGTGGCCGCGTGCACGGCAGGATCGGCCGGGGCCACGTCGCGCAACACGTAGAGCACCATCTTACGGCGATCGGGCGCGTCGTCGGTCGCGGCCAGGAGCAGCGCCGCCAGCACCGGCTGGAAGTGCACCCGTGCGCACGTGACCATGAGGTCCGCCGCCGCCCAACGCTGATCGCCGTCGGGGGCGCCGAGCGCTTCGACGAGCGGCGCGATCATCGTCGGCTCGGCGAGACCGATGCGGCCGAGCGCGTACGTCGCGCCCCAGCGCAGCGCGACCTCGTCGGATCCGATCGCGCTCCGGAGCCGTTCGACGACCGTCGGGCGCGCCGCGGCATCGACCTGCGCCAAGAGCTCCGCCGCGCCGCGCTGCACCGCCTTCATCGGCGTGGCGAGGCACGCGACGACGGCGGCGATCGTCGTCGCGTCGAGCGGATCGGGGGAGCACGTGAGGGCCTCGACGGCCGCCCGGCGCTGGAGCGGATCGGCGGCGGCGAGATCCGCGAGCACGCGGGGATCGCTCACGCCGGAAGCCCCTTCACGATCGTGTCGGCGACGGCGCGGAGGGGACCCACCCCGAGAAGATAGTGCGAGGGATCGCCGAACACGCCGTCGACGACTCGCGCGATCGCGCCGCGCTCGGCGGGACAGAGACGCAAGCGATACTCGAGGCTCGCAATCGCCGGCGAGTTGGCGATGAAATCGCCCGCGAGGCAGACCTCCTTCAAGAAGCGTCCCTGCTCCAGCGCGAAATGCGCTTCGAGCACGCCGGTCTGGATGCCCGAGCTGCCGCAGAGCCGAAGGTCGGAACGCGGCTGGCGGAGCGTGCTCCAACTCCGCCCTTCGCGTGCGGCGAGCGCCGTCACGGCTTGCATCTCGAGCGCGGACAGCGGCTCTTCCACCATGGCGAGGCCGAACTGCTCGGCAAAGGCGTCGCGCACGAGACCACCGAGCTCCTCGATCGACGGGCTCTCGCCGATCTCTTCGCGGAGACTCGTCCCACCTTCGAGCGCGAGCAAGTCGGCTTTGATGACCCCCGCAGCGTCCCATCGGTCGAGCAGCTGGGCGACGGCACTGAGCGGACGCTCGACGGCGAGCACCGCTTCGAAGAGCAAGCGGCCTTCGTCGTCGGTCTCGAATCCGACCGCCGCGATCGGCCGGCGATTCACCGTGACGAGGTCGCGTCCTGGATAGAACGCCGGCAAACCGAGTTGCTTCAGCGCGCGCATGAGGCCGCGGACGTATCGGTTCGGCACCTGGAACGGGGCCAGCGTGAAGGGATCGTCGGCGATCAGCGCCGACCGGTGCGGCAGCAACAGCGAGATGCCGACGTAGCCCTCACCAAGCGCGAGCGCGCGGCCGCCGGTCAGACGGCGGACGAACGCGTCGCCGAGATCGATCGCTCCGGCGGGCGCCAGATGCCACCGTCCCGCCGCCAACACCTCACCTGGATACGCATGGACACGAAGCACGCCGGGGCGCGCGCGTCGGCCGAGAGCACCGAGCAGGTAGCGGTCGACGGCTATGCCGATCGTCGGCGTCACGTCGCGCTGAAGCAGATACTGCAGAGTGGTTACCCGCCCCGCGTGCGACGGTTTCATTGGACGCCTATACCATACGGTCGTCTGGTGTTCCCGAACCACAGACACTCGTGCCAAATTTCGGAAGAGTTGCCTCCCTCCTTGTCGGGGGCCACAGCTTCCGCTTACGGCAGCACAGTGCGCGTTCGTGCAAGATATTGTCCGAGAGCCCTACCGCGCCGTTCATCTTGGTACGTCGGCGTGTCCGTCTTCGTCGCTCGAAGTCGAGTCACTCGTTGATCTTCTCGCGATCTTCCTGGGCTCGGGCACACGGTCGCCGCGAAGACTTGCCGGCATAAAGGTTGCTCCCTCTGGGGCAGGACCATGATCGCCAAAATTGCCGAAGCTGTGCGACCCCTTTTCGATGTCTCCGTGCCCGATGCGCTGCTGCCCGAGCAATATTTCGATCGGCTGGCGGCGCGTACCTCCGATACGCCGGAGCGGCGGCTGCTGTTCGCCGTGCTGCTCGACGCAGTGATCCAACTGCAACGGCGGAACACGTCGGGATCGGCGGAGGCCGAGCGCTGGATTCGTAATGATACGGAGACCGACTCGCCGTTCTCATTTCGGAACGTCTGCGAGGCCATCGGTATCGAGCCCGGCTATCTCCAGCGCGGCTTAATGGCGTGGCGCCGGAGCCAGGTCGGCTCGATGCC
>JBDSJB010000111.1:0-3782 GCA_039917665.1 Binatia bacterium | reverse complement strand
CGGTGCTCGTGACCGCCGACGAGCGCCGCTTCGTTGCCGACGGCGGCGTGATCACCATCGTCGCCCGCAGCCTACCGGACGTGCACTACCAGGAGTACGCGTTCGACGGCGGCCCGTACCTCGGCTTTCCGCGGAGCCACGACGTCTACGGCGACGGCGCGATCGTCGTCGTGCCCGCGCCCGGGCACACGCCGGGATCGGTGATCGTGTTCGTCGCGCTCCCCGACGGCAAACGCTACGCGTTCCTCGGCGATCTCGTCTGGCAGCGCGAAGGCATTCTCGAGCGCGAGGAGCGCCCATGGATCCAACGCACGGCCGTCGACGGCGACCCCGCGGGCGTCCGCACCATCCTGCTCCGCGTGGCGGCGCTCGCAGCGCGGTTTCCGGAGATGGTGCTCGTACCCGCGCACGATGCGCGGGGCTTCGACGCCATGCCACGTCTCACGCGCTCGGCGCTCGCAGCGCGCTGAACCCGCTCCTGATGCGAACCGTCCCGTGCGATGTGGCTCGCGTTGGCACCGACGGTTCGAATGGTTAGGGTGAACCAAATGCAAACTCGTGCCGTGTCGCTCGCCCTCTTCCTCGTCACCGTCGTCCTCGCTGTGCCCCGTGTGCACGCGGCCGACCAGAACCCGCCGGACGACTACCTTTGCTACATGGCGGGCACGACCAGGAACAAAAGGCTCGCACCGATCAGCGGCAGCCGCGTCACGCTTCAGGATCGAATGGGTACGCAGACGTTCAAGCTTCGCCGACTCGCGAGCCTCTGCAATCCGGCCGGCATCGACGGAGACGTCGTGTCGCACGCCAACGTCCACCTCGAAGGGATCACCATCAAGAAGGAAAAGACCGCGTCCAAGTTCGTCCCGGTGCCGCGTCTCGTGACGGATCGCTTCGGCACGCGCACGCTCGAGCTGAAGATTCCGACGAGCTACTTCGACGTCACCCCCGCTGTGCCCGGCACCACCGCGCCGCCGTACTTCGGCGATGATCCGACTACCAGCGCCAGCGAGATCAATCGCTTCAAGTGCTACGCCGCAGCGCTGCCGAAGGGTGCGCCGAAGTTCGTGCCGCCGCCGCCTCCGACGGTGACCGACGACGTGTTCCCAGGCGGCCAGGCGTACGTCATCAAGAAAGTGACGGAGGTCTGCTTCGCCGCCGCCGCTGACGGCGCGCCCGACGACGGTGCAACCCGCCCCAAAGCGCTCGTGTGCTACGCGGTCAAGCAGCCCAAGGGCGTGAAGGTCGTGCGCCAGACGGTCGGGACGCACGGTCGTACCGTCGGCGCGCGCGTGGTCGGCCGGCGAAAGGTGTCCGCGCTTTGCGTCCTCGGCACGGTCTCGTGAGCCGCGCGTAGCTCGGAACGTTTGCTGGCTGCGCCTGATCCGTGCAACCCAGTCTGGCATCGCCCCGACCATGATCGCTCCAATCCGCGCCGCGCTCCTCGCCCTGACCATCGCCGGCATCGTTTGCCTGGACGGCTGCTCGACCATTCTCGCGGTCAAAGGCGAGCAGCGTCTCGCCGACGAGTTCTGCGTCGTCTCGGGCACGGTCGCGACCGCGCAGGCGGCACGCGGACCATTGGTCGTGGCGCTCTTCATGCAGAACGGCGACGACTACGGGCTGGTCGACTACTTCACCGCCACCAAGCCCGGACCGTGGGTCTTCGGCGTGCAGGCGGGCACGTACTTCGTGGCGGCCTTCGAGGACGTGAACGGCGACGGCGCGTACGAGGACGAGCCGTTCTATCGCCCCGATCCCACGAAGCCGCTCGTGCTGACGCCCGGCCAAAAGATCCAGGACGTCCGCCTCGTGATTCCGTTCGCGGGCCGCGCGCTCGAGACCGGCCGCTTCACGCTCTCGGGCCTGATGGCGCGGGCACCCGAGGATCAACAGCGGAAGAGCATCTTCGCGCTCACCCAGCTCGGCCAGGTCACCACGCTCGACGACCCGCGCTTCGCCGCCGATCGAGCGGCGGCGGGCATGTGGAAGTTCTACGAGTTCATCGTCGCAGGCCGTGCCGGCCTCTACTTCCTGGAGCCGTACGATCCGAAGCGCATCCCGGTGCTCTTCGTCCACGGCATCAACGGCACCCCGCGAGACTTCCGCTCGCTGATCGCACGCCTCGACCGCAGTCGTTACCAGCCGTGGGTGCTCTACTATCCGTCCGGCGCGCGCCTCGACACGCTCGTCGAGTGGGTGGACCAGCTCTTCACGCGACTCGAGGTCACGCTCGAGTTCAAGAAGGTCATGGTCGTCGCCCACAGCATGGGCGGGCTGGTCGCGCGCGGCTTCGTGCTGCAGCACCACGACCTGACCGGCAGCACCGTCATCCGCACTTTCGTCACGATCTCGTCGCCGCTCGGCGGCATGGCGTCGGCCGGCCAGGGCGTCGAGGACTCTCCCGTCGTCGTACGCTCGTGGTACGGCTTGGCACCCGGCAGCCCGTACCTCGACGGGCTCTTCTACACGGATCCGACGACGCGGAAGGAGCGCCGAACGATCGACGATCACACGGCCTACCACATGCTCTTCGGGTTCAAGGGCAAAAGTGGCGACGGCACGGTGTCGCTCGCGAGCCAGCTCCGTCCCGAGGCGCAAGAAGAGGCTCGCACGCTTCGCGGCTACGACGAGACCCACAGCGGCATTCTCGAAAGCCCGGCGGTCGCCGAGCACCTGAACGCGCTCCTCGCTGCCTCGCCGTGACGCGCGCGTGTTCCGGTTGTACCGCGTCCCCAGGGCGGCGCGCCCGATTCAGGGGTCGAAAGCGAGGCGCAGCTTCTGCGCCGCTTCCTCCCTGATGCGTTCGATGCACCTCCTGCCCAGGCGCGGCGCCAAGCCGGAATGGCAACACACGCAGGACTACTGGACCGAGAAGACCACGATCCCGGCAATCGATCTGGACGGCAAAGAGTTCGTCTACGAGTGACGGACGCCGCTGCGCCGATGCGGCGCAGTCGCTACGGTTGCCGGCACGGATCGTTCATGCGACCTCTCCGCACGAGCATGCCGAGGCCGAAACCCAGTTGCAGCCGCGAGCCAGGCTCGTCACGACGCTGGCGGCAGCTCGGCTGAGCGATGCAGTGTCCGCAGTGCCAGGTCGCGAACCTCGCCGACGCGCTCTTTTGTGAAGAGTGCGGCACCGCGTTCGAGACTGCGTGCCCGCAGTGCGGCGGCGCCAATCGACCGAGCGCCAAATTCTGCCGCAAGTGTCGTGCGGCGCTGACGGGCGCCGTTGCTCCCGAGCCCCCGCGTCCGCCCGCACCCGCGCCGCATCTCGTCGAGAAGATCCGGCAATCCACGGCCACCCTCGCCGGCGAGCGCAAGCAGGTCACGGTGTTCTTCGCCGATGTGCAGAGCTCGATGGAGCTCGCCGAGCAGCTGGACCCCGAGGCGTTCTCCGAGATCATGCAGCGCTTCTTCGCGATCCTCGCCGAGGCCGTCGAGCGCTTCGAGGGCTTCGTCGACAAGTTCACGGGCGACGGCATCATGGCGCTCTTCGGAGCGCCGATCGCGCACGAGGACCATGCGCAACGGGCGTGCTGGGCGGCCCTGCAGGCGCGTGAATCGGTCGCGCGTTACGCGACCGAGGTGAAGCGCGCGCACGGCGTCGGCTTCTCGATGCGGCTCGGCCTGCACTCGGGTGACGTGGTCGTCGGCAACGTCGGCGGGAGCGGCGACGATCTCCGCATGAGCTACACCGCGCAAGGTCACACGGTCGGGCTCGCGCAACGCATGGAGACGCTGGCGTCTCCCGATACCTGCTACCTCTCGGGGGCGAC
>JBDSJB010000110.1:0-8365 GCA_039917665.1 Binatia bacterium | reverse complement strand
CGTCGGACGCGATCAACGGCTCGTAGTTCGGGATCGCATTCAGCTGGCGCTCCTCGACGAGCGCGCCGCGCCACTCGATGCTCCGCACGCGAACCACGGGCCCCGTCACGACGAAGTACAGATCGTCGATGCGCCGCTGCTGGTTCCAGAGGTGCATTTGCCGAACCGTTGCTTGGTCGATCGCGACACGCCACTCGTCGAGCTCGAGATCCGAGGGAACGTTCCACGTGTACTCTTCTCGCCGCGAGCCGCCCGGTCGATCGAGGGCTACGCACGAGAGCACGGCGCCGAACGACGTTCGCACGCGCTGCACGGTCCGCCGCCCCTCGGCGCTGGTCGTAAACTCTGTCTCTTCTTCGCGAGCAACGTCGGTGCAGACGACGTCCAACGGGCGCGGATCGCCGGCGATCTTGCGATCCTGCGCGGCCCAGACGATCCGCAGATCGCGCAGCAGCTGCTCGGTGCAGGCGACCGGCACGCCGTCGGCCACGAGGGTACGGGCGAGGCCAACGAGATACCGCGTCTCGCGGACGAGCTGCACGTATCCGCGGAGGAGTCCGTAACGCGCCGGCTCGACCTGAGCCGTTCCGTACACGAACGCCGCGACGCGACGGACGACCGGATCGCCGAGCCAACGCTCGGAGCCTGCGGCCGCGGGCGCGAGGGTCGCGAGCTTGGCCATCGCCGCCCGCTCGTCGATCTCTGACTGCGTGCAGAAGGCGTGGGTGACGGCCGCTTTGCATGCGAGCTCGATCGGATCGGGTGCGTCCCACGGCGCGGTGGTCACGAGGGCGAGGTGCCGGGCCTTGCGAGCAACGGGCGCAGTAGTCTTCTCGGGCATGAAAGCATGATGAAGCGAATCCCATGCCACATCGCATGCGCAGGCTAAGTCCCGTCGTTCGGGACTTTTGACGAGGAAGCCGTCCGAGAATCGGTCAGAAGCGGACGAAAGTGCGCGCCGTTCGCACCGATATGAACAACGAGGACTACGGCCGTTTGCATCGCGACCGACGAACAGCGGCGCGTGTCCGCTCGGGCGCGCCGCGCTCGCATGACGCTTCTCCGCCGCGCTGACGCTGCTCCTCGGCTGCACCGACCGTGCTCAGCCGCCCTCGGTCCTGCTCATGGTGGTAGATACGTTGCAGATCTCGATCGTCCTCCCGACAGGTAACGCCGCTCGGACGTTGCGCTCCACTTTGGACTCGATCGCGGGCCCAGGAATTCCGCGATTTCGAGTGCGTCGTCATGGACGGGGGCTCGATCGACGCGAGCGTCGCCCTGCTCGAATCCTATCGCGACAAGATCCCGAATTTCCGCCTGCGCTCCCATGCCGACCGGGGCATCTACGATGCGATGAACGCCGGCGCGGAATCTGCCAAAGGCGAATGGCTGTACTTCATGGGCGCCGACGATCCAAGACTTCGATTTATCGTGGTGAAGCTAGATATTTGGCTTGTTGGTCGTATTCCGGGTTTCGACGAGCGTTCACCATTTTTCGACCCAGGGTCGGAGCACGACTTCGAAGGCCCAGGTCGAGCGATGCTGCCGGTGCAGCTGCAGATAGGTTTCGGCGATGCGGTCGGGGTCGGCCATGTTGTCGTCGACGGTCGTGCCCGCAAGGCGATGCGCACGGGAACCGTCTTCCTGAGTCCACCCAATCGCCGCATCGATGGGCACGTTTACGACATGGATACCTTCGGGCATCAGTTCCCTGGCCATGCTCTGCGCGAGCCCGGACTTCGCCTGACACGCCATCGCGAAAGCGCCGCTCAGGGGGAAGCCTTTGAGTGCCGCGCTGGCATTGGTGAAAACGATCGTGCCTTTCGCGCCATTGGCATCCGGTGTGTTCGCCCGCATGAGGCGCGCGGCCTGCTGACCCACCAGAAACGCGCTGAAGGCCGCGTTGCGCAGCGTTTCGAAAGCCAGGGCCGGATCCGCTTCGGTGATCCCTTTGCGCAAGATGCCGGCGACTCGGCCGTCGATGTTGTGCACGACGAGTGTCGGTGGGCCGAGGTCACGAGCCACATCCTGGAACAGACGCTCCACTGCCGCGGGTTCGCTGGCATCGCACGCGTATCGGCGAACGCCGTGTTCGTTCTCCAGCGTCTTCAGGACCGCTTTGTTCGGATCCCTGGCGGCGACGCCGACTCGCATGCCTTGCGCCGTGAACAGCCGCGCGCAACTCGAGCTGATGCCGGGGCCGCCGCCCACGATGAGAGCAACATCTGTCATGATTTCTTCACCGTCCCTGAAAGCGCGCTTCGCGCCGCTCGATGAAGGATTGAATGCCTTCCTTGAAATCCTCGGTGGCAAAGACGGCCTTCTCGATGGACGGAATCGCGTCGATGGCCGCGCGCTCGCCCTGTTGGAGGTACGTCAACGCCGCTGCCTTCGCCGCACGGAGGCCGAGGGGCGCGCATGTGCAGATCCGTCGCGCGATCTCCATCGCGCGCTCGCGGTGCTTGCCGTACGGATGCACCTCTTGCACGAACCCGATCCGCAATGCCTCCTGCGCATCGAACTCGTCGCACAGGAAGAGATGGTACATCGCGTTGCCCCAGCCCGTACGGGTCAGGTAGCGGAAGTGCGCACCGCCGAGCGGCGCGATGCCGCGTTTCGACTCGAGCTGACAGAACCGTGCGGTGTCGGCCGCGATGACGATGTCACCCGCCAGCATCATCTCGATACCGACGGTGTAGGTGATGCCGTGCACGACCGAGACCACGGGCTTGGTGGTGCACCGGTGGAGCGCAAAGGGATCGACCTGATCCTGCGGGATCGGCTTCGCGGTGGCCGTCGGCCCGAAGAACTTCGGCATGTCGAGGCCCGCGGTCGTGTGCTCGCCCGCGGGATCGATGACCGCGACCCAGAGGTCGTCGTCATCCTCGAACGTCGTCAGGTGCGTGGAAAGCTGCGCCATCAATTCGGGCGTGATCGCGTTCTTCTTGGAGCTGTTGTCCAACGAGATCACGCAGATGTGACCGTCGACGGTCATGCGCACTTCCGGCGTCGTTGGTTCGATCGTCATCGTGTTGGCTCCTGGTTCTTTGTCATGCCGCGGCAACCGCGCGCACCCGCGCCGACGCCGCTTCGGCGGCCTCGGCCTCCACGCCGACGACCGGTGCCAGGTGGACGGCGACGTTCTTGTGGTACGGCGTCGCCGCGATCGGGTCGCAGTCGTCGTGGGCCGTGATGAGGTTGAGGCGCGGGCCGTCGACGATGCGGCCACCCGCGCCGTCAGGAAACGACTGGCCGTAGCCGTGCGGCAAGGCGACGAGGCCGCGGCGCGTGGACGGGTCGCTCTCGACGCGGCAGACCAGGCGCCCCGTTCGGGTCGACACGGCCATCCACCCGCCGTCGCGACCGCCGAGCGCGGCAATGTCGTCGGGATGGATGCGCAGGGCCCCGTCGTGATCGCTCTTCCGCCATGCTGGATTCCGGAAGATCTGGTTGGCGTTGTACATGCGGCGCTGCCCGGCGACGAGCGTGAACGGGTACGCGGGATCGTCCTGCTCGGCGGCCGGGTCGAGGCGTGTGAGCCAGTCGAGCAGCTCGGGCACGGCGAGATGGATCTTGCCATCGGGGTGCTTCACCAGCTGAAAGATCTCGTCGTACTCGTGCGCGGTGAAGACGAAGCCCGAGCGACTGGCGAGCAGCTTGTCGAAGAGGAGGTCGGCGAGGAGTGGTGGCTCGACGGTCGTCGCGAGGGCCCGCTGGACCGCGACCGTGTGCTCCATCGCCGTCTGATGGCAGCCGGCGTAGAGCGGCGCCGCCGCTGCCGCGCCGTCCGGCAGTGTCTGGCCGAGCGTCAGGTAGAGCAGCACCGGCGCGAGCGGCACGAGCTTCGGATCCTCCGCGAACATCTGGAACGCGCGCTGCATCATCTGGCCGCGATTCTCGGCGGCGAGATCGCGCAGCTCGGCGATCGTGTCCTCACCAGGAACCTCGCCCATCGCGCGGAGCACCCGGGTGTAGATCTCCGGTTCGGGGAGCGTTCCCGGTAGCGGTTCGAAGAGCGGGGCACGGAGGTGGAAGAAGTTCCGCGGCCACTCGAGGTTGAAGAGCGTCGTCTCCCACTTCTCGTACTGCGCCGCGGCCGGCAGCACGTAGTCCGCGAGCTGGGCCGTCTCGGTGTACGCGACGTCCACGACGACGGAGAGATCGAGCGCGCGAACCGCAGCCTCGAACCGGGGGGTGTCGGCGGTCGTGTTCGCCGGGTTGCTGGATTCCACCCAGAGGGCACGCACGCGCCGCGGGTCGTCGTTCAGAACCTCGTCCGCGAAGCGGTTCGTCGGCAGCAGTCCACCGATGATCTTCTGCCCGGTCACATTCGAGCGCTCGCCCTGCGAGTCGCGGTAGAGCGGGAGAAGCCAGGTATGGATGCCGTTCGTTCCCGGCCGGCCGAAGTTTCCGGTCACGAGATAGAGAAGCTTCTCGAGGTAGGAATTCAGGGTCGAGTGCCTGGTCTGCTGGATGCCGAGCTCGACCCGCACGACCATCGACCGCGCCGCAAGGATCATGTCGACCGCATGCTCGACGTCGGGGAGCGGGACGCCGGCGTGCGCCACCCACGCCTCGATCGGCGTCTGGACGAGCACGGCACGGACTTCGTCCCAGCCGACGGTGTGACGGGAGAGGAACTCGGTGGCCTCGCCGCCGCGCCGGACAATGATGGCCAGAATGGCCGCGAGCAGGAAGGCGTCGGTACCGGGGCGCAGTGGTAAGTGCAGGTCGGCGATGTCCGCGACCTCGGTGCGGCGCGGGTCGATGACGATCATGCGGCGAGCAGGCGCCCTCTTGATCTCGTTGAGCTCACTCCGCGCACCCTGAAAGCCGTTCGCCTGCCAGGGATTGCACCCGATCGCGACCAGCAAGTCGGTGTGCTCGACATCCTCCGCCGTATGGCAGAGTTGATCGCCATAGAGCCGCCCGTTGACCCAAAAGTCTCCGGTCTTCTCCTGCGACAGTGCGTTGAACGACTTCGTCGCGCCGAGCACGTCTTTGAGCGCCAAGAAGCACGCGCCACCCAGGTGATTCCCCTGCCCGCCGCCACCGTAGAATGCGAAGGCCTCGCCGCCGTGCTCGGCGCGGATCGCCTTCAGGCGAGCAGCGATCTCGGTGAATGCCGTGTCCCACGAGATCGGCTCGTGGGTGCCGTCGGGACGGCGACGGAGCGGCGTCGTCAGGCGGTCGGCGTGGTCACCGTACCACTGCAGGCGTTGCGGCTTTTGACAGAGGTAGCCTTGCGAGCGCTCGTTGGCGCGGTCGCCACGCACGCGGGTGATCTTGCGCCCTTCGGTTTCAACCTCGAGGCCACAGTTCACGTAGCAGAGGATGCAGAAGGTTTGGTTCCAGGTCGGCTCGGGCATGGCTCGTCTCCTTCAATCGCGCTCAGGGATCGATCGTCCACACGGGGTCACCAGACCTCGGCGAATGGCCGTAGCTCCACGTTGAACGACCACGCGGACCGCTCTTGTTGGCCCACGTGCCATACCTCCTCGGCGATCGCGGACGGCTGGATGAAGAAGGGATCGCCCGCGGGCTTGGACGTCATTGCCCGCGTCCATTCGAGATCGATGACGGCATCGATCACGACGTAGGCCACGTGCACGCCCTTCGGTCCGACCTCGCGCGCAATCGCTTCGGTGAGGATTCGTTGCGCCGCTTTGGTTGGTGAAAAACCCGCGAATTTGGCCTTGCCGCGCAGCGCCGACGTGTTTCCGGTGACGATGATCGTGCCTTCGCCGGCTTCGATCATCGCGGGCGCCAATCGCCGCGCCAGGTGGAGGAGCGCCATCGTATTGATCTGGAAATTCTGGTTCAGCACCTCGGGCTCGATCTCGAGGAATGTGCCGAACGCGCCGCCGACGGCGTTGTGGATCAGGACCTGCGGCACGCCGAGGTCGGTGCGGACGCGCTGAATCGTGGCGTCGAGCTGCGCTTCGTTCGTCACGTCGCAGACATACCCGCGGGAGTGTTCGATCTCGTGTTCCAACTCGCGCATTCTCTCCGGGCTCCGGGCGAGCATCGCGACCGCGTAGCCGCCGCGAGCGAATCGGCGGGCCATCGCGGCTCCGGTGCCAGGACCTACTCCGGTGATCAGGGCGACTGGGCGATTGTCCGTCATCGATTGCTTCCTTTCGGTGCCACGATGCGCGGCGCGAAGGCGATTGCCATCCTCGCGGCCAGCGGTTACTTTGTATTGACGACGGTCGTCATCAATAGGGCACGATCATGATGACCGCTCTCAAACGAGTCAATGGGTGTCGGGAGGCAGTCTTCGATGCGTGTGTCCAAACAGGCAGCAGCGGAGAACCGAGGACGGATCCTCACCGCGGCAGCGCGGCTCTTCCGCGAGCAAGGGATCGCCGGAGCTGGGGTCGACGCCATCACCAAGGCCGCCGGGCTCACGCACGGCGCCTTCTACAGCCAGTTCGAATCGAAGGAGGAGGTCGTCGCGGAGGCCTTGCGCGTCGTGCTCGACGACTCACGCGACCTCTGGGTCGGCGAAGCGAGCCGCGCAGATACTCGCGCCGCCCTCGAGAGGATCATCGACCGCTACCTGTCGCGCCGCCATCGGGATTCGCTGGGTGAAGGTTGCGCGGTCGCCGCGCTTGGTCCGGACATCGCGCGCCAACCGAAGACGATTCGTGGCCTGTTCACGAAGCGGCTCAAAGAGGGACTCGAAGTCCTCGCCGGCGTGGTTCCGGCGCGGACGGCGTCACGTCGCACCGACACGGCGATTCGGCTCTTCTCGACGATGGTGGGCGCCCTGATTCTCGCCCGCGCCGTCGACGACGAAACGCTCTCGCGACGGATCCTCAAGACGGTAGCGGAGGATTTGAAAGGCGACGCCGGCTGAGCGGCCGTCAGGTGTTGCCGCGGGCGAATGCCGCGTCGTCACGCGGTTCGTGCGCCTCGACCCCGCGCAACAGACCGTTCCCGGCGCCGTGCCATCCGGCGCGGCCTCGTATAGACCCTCGACGCAGGCCTGCGATCCGGCTGCACCGGCGCAGTGCATGAACCTCGTCAGCGCGGCCGTGCGCGAAGGACCAACCCGAGAGGAAATGGATCATGAGTGAGATTCGATTCGATGGGCGGGTCGCCCTGGTGACCGGAGCGGGCGGCGGCTTGGGCCGTTCCCACGCGCTGCTGTTCGGCTCGCGCGGGGCCAAGGTGGTCGTGAACGACCTCGGCGGCAACACTGACGGCACCGGCGGCGGCACCACGATGGCGGACAAAGTCGTCGCGGAGATCGTGGCCATGGGCGGCGAAGCCAGCGCCAACTACGACTCGGTCGACACGTGGGAGGGTGGCGAGAAGATGATCCAGGCCGCCGTCGCCGCCTTCGGCCGTCTCGACATCGTCGTCAACAACGCCGGCATCCTGCGCGACAAGAGCATCGCCAAGATGACGCAGGACGAATGGACGCGCGTCCTCGAGGTCCACCTGAACGGCAGCTACTACGTGACCCGCGCCGCGCTACCCGCCATGCGCCAGAACAACTACGGCCGCGTGATCTTCACCACCTCCGCCGCGGGGCTCTACGGTAACTTCGGGCAGGCGAACTACTCGGCTGCCAAGCTCGGGATCGTCGGTCTCATGAACACGGTCAAGCTCGAGGGGCAGAAGTTCAACGTCGTCGCCAACACGATCGCCCCCATCGCCAAGAGCCGCCTCATGGGCACGGTCATGGACGAGCACACGATGGACAAGCTCAAACCCGAGTTCGTCTCGGCCATGGTCGCGTTCCTCTGTAGCGAGCAGAACACCTTCACGGGCGGGATTTTCACCGCCGGCGGCGGACATTACGCCCGCGCGGCGATGGTCGAGAGTCCGGGTGTGACGCTCGGCATCGATCAGATCCCGAGCGTCGAGCAGATCGCCGCGAGCTTTCCGCAGATCGCCGACCTCACCGACGCGCAAGAGTACCCGAGCGCCGGGGCCAACGTTCCGAAGCTCATGGCGGGACTGCTCGGAAAGAAGCTTTAGCTCGAGCCCGGGCCACCCGACGATTTCCTCCGCTAGGGAAGCTCTGCACAAGTCGATCGAATGCGGTAAGAGAAATTCTGATCGACGCGTGAGGGGGTGGGGTGATGGGCGAGCAACGGACCTTCGCATCGGTGGCCTGGGCGCAGAAGGGCAAGGTGACCCGGCGCGAGCAGTTTCTCGCGGAGATGGACGCCGTGATTCCGTGGGCGGAGCTGCAGGCGTTGGTGGAGCCGCACTACCCGAGGGTGGACGGGCGTGGGCGCAAACCGTTGGGGTTGGCGAAGATGCTGCGGATCTATTTCCTGCAGCAGTGGTTCAATTTGTCGGACCCGCAGGCCGAGGACATGGTCTACGACAGCGAAGCGATGCGGCG
>JBDSJB010000109.1:0-35523 GCA_039917665.1 Binatia bacterium | reverse complement strand
GAGGCACGCGAGGACCAGGGTCCACGAGACGAGCCGGCGGGGGGAAGTCATCATGGGGGTCCTCTTCGATCGGCAGGTTGGAATACGAACGGTGTGCGTCTCGTTGAAAGCTGCGGGATTCTTCGTGGATGCCTACTCGGCAGTCAACCGAAAACCACAGGAAGCGTCGGCCTTGACTTACGCCTGGTGTTGGCCGACTGAAACCGCCGACGACACGACGGGGGTGTGATCATGGCGGTTTCGAAAGCAGTGCTCATCACGGGGTGCTCGACCGGTATCGGACGGGCAACGGCGCTTCGGCTCGTGAAAGCGGGGCACACGGTCTACGCCAGCGCCCGCAAGGTCGCCACGATGCAGGATCTCGGCACGGCCGGCTGCACGCTGCTCGAGCTCGACGTCTGCGACGAGGCCTCGATCCGCGCCGCCGTCGCCCGGGTCGAAGCCGATCATGGCGCCGTCGGCGTCCTGATCAACAACGCCGGCTACGGCTCCGAGGGTCCGATCGAAGAGGTGCCGATGTCCGAGGTCCGGCGCCAGTTCGAGACCAACGTCTTCGGGCTCACGATGCTGACCAAGCTCGTGCTGCCAGGTATGCGCCGGCAGGGCTGGGGCAAGATCGTGAACCTGAGCTCGATGGGCGGGCGCATGACGCTGCCGGGCGGCGGCTTCTACCACGCGACGAAGTACGCCGTGGAGGCGATCAGCGACGCCCTCCGCTTCGAGGTGCAGGGCTTCGGCATCGACGTCGTCATCATCGAGCCCGGTCCGATCAAGACCGAGTTCGGCGACACGGCGATTGCGCGCGTCGCCGCGCTCGGCGGTCCGGAGTCGCCGTATCGCGAGTTCCTGACGGTGCTGCAGCGCCAGATTCGCGACGCCTACGAGGGCCCGATGGGCCGCCTCGCCGCCGACGCCGACGCCGTCGCCAAGGTCATCGAGACGGCGATCACGGCTTCGAAGCCGCGCACGCGCTACGTGATCACGCTCGCGGCGCACGTGATGATGGGCGTCCGGCGCTGGATCGGTGACCGCGGCTGGGACGCGGTCATGCGGACGCAGTTCCCGACCCCCAAAGGCGCGTGATGCGCGCCGTTCGAGAGGGACGCGTGATGCGCCGTTCGAAGGGACGCGTGATGCGTCGCTCGAAGGGACGCGTGATGCGCCCCGTTCGAAAGGACGCGTAAGCCATGTCCGGACGGTTCGGCGGCAAGGTCGCGCTCGTCACCGGCGCCGCGAGCGGCATCGGCCGCGCGACTGCCATGCGGCTGGCGAGTGAAGGTGCCGCGGTCGCGGTGGTCGATCGCGCGGAAGGCGGCGCGACCGAAACCGTGCAGCTCGTGCGTGATGCCGGCGGCACGGCGGAGTCTTTCCTGTGCGACGTCGCCGACAGCGCGTCGGTGAAAGACACCGTCGCGGCGATTGCCGTGCAGCTCGGCCCGGTCGACGTGTTGGTGAACGTCGCCGGCATCGGCGACACCGCCGGCCTCGAAGGCATCGCGGGCGTTCTCGACGAGCGCTGGAACGCCGTGCTCGCCGTCAACTTGAGCGGCCCGTTCTATCTCAGCCGCGCCGTCATCCCGGCGATGATCGAGCGCGGCTGGGGCGCCATCGTGAACGTGTCGTCGCTCGCCGGCCGCTCGAAGAGCGCCATGGGTGGCTACGCGTACTCGTCGAGCAAGGCGGGCCTCCTCGGTCTCACGCGCCACCTCGCGTTCGACTACGGTCCGAAAGGTATTCGCGTGAACGCGATCTGTCCGGGCGGCGTCGACACGCCCATGCTACGCGCCGCCGGCGTCCGTGAAGCGCGCTCGGAAGCCGAACAAGCGGCGCGCGCCGCGCGCATGAACGCGTATCAATACTTCATGCCGATCAAGCGCGTGTCGCAGCCCGAGGAACAAGCAGCCGCCATCGCGTTTCTCGCCAGCGACGACGCGTCGTACATCAACGGCGTGGCGCTCGACGTGAACGGCGGCTTGTTCATGGCGTAAGCCGCCCTGCCGCGCGACGGCCCCACCGGGCACGTCCCTAGACGTGCAGGTGCTTGAGGCTCTTCAGCGCCGACCGACGCCCGAGCGCCCACGCCGTCATCGTGAGCGCGGTGACGGCGCTGAAGGAGATGGCGATCGCGGCCGTTTCGCCACCGTTGATCGGCTGCGACGCGAAGCGTGACCAGAAGATGCGGGAGACGGGCCAGGCTTCGAGCGCGATCACGGCGGTGATCAGGCCGAGGCAGGTGACCATATAAATGAGGCCGCCGAAGCCGGTCGCGATCTGGGCGGCGTTCTGGGTGTCGACGCGCGGGTAGGCGGCGCCGAACGCGAGGCCGAGGCTGACGATCGCGGCGACGACCAGGAGCAACGTCGCCATGAAGACGGCCGTGAGGCCCGGCGCGACGCTCAACAAGCGGCCGGTGACGACGATCAGCAGCTCGCCGAGCACCGCGAGCGGCAGGAAGCCGAGCCAGAATTTACCCCACCAGATGCTGGCGAGCGGGATGGGGGCGGTGCGGAGCGCCCACCATGAGCGGCCCTCGAGGCTGATCGCGGGGAAGACGAAGCGGACGGCGACCGACGCGGTCACGAATGCGGCGAGACCGAGGTTGGCGAACGCCACGATCTCGCGGAGCGTGCCGGCGAGCGGACTGCCGTCGTCGATCGGCAGCGCGGAGAAGTTGTAGACGTACACGACGACCAGGGCGAGGAGCAGGAGGAGCTGCGACCACTGGCTCGCGTCGCGGAAGAAGATCGTCGCATCTTTCACGAAGAGGAGCGCGGTCGTGTGGGGCATGGGGCTCGCGATCCGGCCGAGCCAATGCCCGAGGCGGCGCTCGCGGCCCGGGCCCTCGCGCCCTTCTTGCGCGCACGACCAGGCGGTCAGAAAGACACGCTCGACGAACGCGGTGCAACCGATCGCGAGCACGGCGGCCGTGCTCGCGAGGAGCGCGAAGTGGAAGAGCGGCTCGGCCGTCTTGGCCCCGAGGAACGGCAACAGGACGTTCGCCGCCCACGTCGTCGGGAGATAGGGCGAGGCCGGAGCCTCGAAGGCGGCGAGGAACGCCGCGAAGCCGGCGAGCTCGCTCGGGCTCGCGAGCCGTTCGGGACGGGCGAGACGCAGAGCGAGGTAGCCGACGGCGACGAGCGCCACGCTCGCCACGACGAGCACGTCGCGCATGCGACGCGCCGGAAACGCAAGCACGAGCACCGTGGTCAGCATGACGCCGAGCGCGGCCGGGATGATGAGGAAGGGAATCAACGTGGCGATGACGGCGCCGTAATAGAGCGGCCCGGCGTGGAACACGGTGCCGTAGGCTAGGAACACCGGGAAGCCGAAGAGCAGCACCATCCACGACGAGGCGCCGAGCGTCTCGATGAAACGCGCGACGTGAATGCGCCGCCGCGTCACGGGCGCCGCCAAGAGAAAGCGGACGTCGGGCGAGAGATAGTAGGTCGTGAGCGCGGTGACGACGTTACTGATGACGAGGATCGCGAAGAAGCTGACGAAGAGCATGACCAGCAGGCGCTGCGTCAGTACCGGGCCGAGCGCGGTGATCGTCTGGAAGAAGCGCAGCGTGTGCGCGAACAGCAGAAAGCTGCCGACCCAGAAGGCGCCTGTCAGAAATGCCAGCGCCCAGGCGCGGAGTGGGCGGCGGCGAAAGGCGTTTCGTGTCGCGAGGACGCGCGGCGCGAGCAGCGTGCCGAGCGGAATCGCGGCCGGCGCGCTCACGCTCGGCGACCCTCGGTGCCGGTGAGCGACAGGAACACCGACTCGAGCGAGTCCTCGCTACCGGAGAGCTCGGGGAACTCGCTCGCCCGCAGGCGCAGCTCGGCGAGCGTGCCCTGCGCGACCATGCGGCCGTGATCGAGAATGCCGATCCGGTCGCAGAGCTCTTCGGCGACGCCGAGGCTGTGTGTCGAGAGGAAGATCGTGACGCCGCTCGCCGAGAGCCCGCCGAGCAGCTGCCGGAGCGCGAGCGCGCCTTGCGGGTCCATGCCGACCATCGGCTCGTCGAGGATGAGGATGCGCGGGCGGTGGATGAGGGCGGCCGCGAGCGCGAGCCGCTGCTTCATACCGTGCGAGAAGGTCTCGATCAGCTCCTCGGCACGGTCGACGAGACCGAACTCCTCGAGCAGGTCGACGCTGCGGTCGGCGATGTCCTGGCGATCGACCCGGTAGAGCCCGCCGATGAAGCGCAGGAACTCTTTCGCGGTCAACTTGTCGTAGAGGAAGGGCTGATCGGGCACGTAGCCGAGGAGCGCCTTCGCGGCCTCGGGCTTGGTTGCGAGGTCGTGCCCGCCGAGCAGCACCTGCCCGCCGCTCGGTTCGAGCAGTCCGACCATCATGCGGATGGTCGTCGTTTTGCCGGCGCCGTTCGGGCCGAGAAAACCGAACACCTCGCCCGGCTCGATCTCGACATCGAGATCGTGGACGGCGACCAACTCCCCGTACTGTTTGCGAAGCGCAATACATTGGATCATCGCGGGGTTTCCTCCACCACCGCGAACGCGAGCTGGCCGATGATCCCCATGAGGGCCATCTGCTTCTCGAGTCCGCCTTCGATCAGCTTCACGTGCGTGGCATCGGCGGGGAGTTGATCGAAGATCGCGTCCGCGCTCACCCAGGCGCCCACCCACAGCTCGTTCCAGGCGTGATAGTAGAAACCGTCGTTGGCGTACACCGCTCCGGCCACCACGCGGGCCGGAATTCCGGCCGCCCGGGCCAGGGCGGCCAAGAGGACGGCGTGCTCGTTGCAGTCACCGCGCCGGCTCGCCAGGACCTCCCGGGCGCTCGGGACCGTGACGCTCGGGGCCTTTTCGACCTCGGCATGGACCCAGGCGACGAGGTTGCGGGCGACCGTCCGCGGGTCGGTCGCCGACCCGACGATGGTCCGGGCCTGCGTCCGGATGGCCGCATCATCGGACTCGATGAACGGGCTCGCGGCCAGGGTCGCGTCGAGCTCGGGCGGGACGGTGCCGAGCGCCGGTGCCTCCGCCGGGACGGACTCGCGCGTCACCGTCAAGCGATCCGCGACGACGAGCTGGCGGGGCGGGGCGCTCGGGACGCGGTCCGCGGCCGTTCCGCTCAAGCGGAGCGACAACCCGGTGAGCTCGCGCGGCTCCGCGATCGTGCCTTCGAGCGGAATGCCGCTCGCGACGGCCAGATCGATGGGCGTGGCCGTGTCCGCTCCCGCGACGGCGACCTCGTGCGGCTCGCGCTCGAGCGTGAAGCCGAGCACGGCCTCTTCGCGGACGACGTTGCCGTCGTCGTCGAGCCACGCGCGGGTCTTCACGTTCTGGTGCTCTTCGGCGATGCGGAGCGTGTCGACGACGCCGCCCTTCGTGCTGAGGCGTTCGCGGCCTTCGACGACGATCGTCAGCGGCTCGGTCTGCGCGGTGAGCGGGCTGAAGACCGGGAGTGTGTAGCGCGCGCCGGGCTCGGGATGGTCGGCCAGGACGCGGGGGCGGAGCGTGCTCGGCAGCGCGATCGGCTCCGTGAGGGGCAGGACGAGATCCGATTCTTGGCCTTTCGGGCCGTAGCGTGCGCGCAGCGTGTGGTCGTCGCTCGTACCGCTCGCGACGAACGTCGCGGCCGGCGTCACCAGCGTGTAGGCGAACTGACGGACCGCGAAGTGCGCGTCGGTTTCGGCGCGGAGCTCGCTCCGGAGCGTCTGCGGGGTGCCGAGCATGGCGAGCGCCACGACGGAGGTCTCGGTGAAGACCCAGCCGCTCGTCGCCTCGGCGACGACGCGGTGTGCGTGGCCGATCTTGTGGCCGTCCTTGTAGAGGCCGAACCACTCGTCGCGTGCGGCGATCCCGGTGTCGGGGAGCGGCGTGGCGGGCAGCGGTGCCGGCGGAACCTGCTTCCGCACCAGCACCGCGAGCAGTCCCAGCCACGATGCGACGATGACGAAGATGACGGCGCGTCTCATCGAGCGAGCATTCTCGGAAGCCGTGAGGGGTGTACTGGAGGCGATGCGGCGATTCAATTGATGTTCGCGGCTCGCCGCTCCCTGACGTTCGCGCCGTTGCCGCTCGAGGGCACTGCGGTGTAGAGCCTTCGCATGGCGTCTGCCGTCGCTCCCGCCGAGTTTCCGATCGTGCGCTGTGCGACCTGCGCGCGCGACGTGCTCGGCTACCTCGATCTCGACGAGCACGACCAGGAGATCACGCGGTGTCTCGAGTGCGCGACGGTCGCCGATGCCGCGGCGATCCGCTTCGGCGATCTGCCGGCGATCGAGGCGATCGGCTACGGCTTCGTGCTGCCGGAGGCCGGCTGCGGCCGGCCCGATTGCGGCAAGGGTCGCTGCGGCCGTTCGGAAGAGTAACCGGGCTTCGCGCGCCCGTCGTCGTCAGAGTCCGAGCTGGCGGCGACCTTCGTAGAGCACGATCGCGACCGCCGTCGCGAGGTTCAGGCTGCGCACGTGTGGGCTCGTGATGGGGATCGCGTAGAGCTCGGCGGCGAGCTCGGTTTTGATCGCGGCGGGGAGGCCGCGGGTCTCGCACCCGAAGACCAATACGTCGTCGGGCGCGTACGTGAGGGCGGTGTACGGACGATCGGCCCGCGCCGAGAACGCGATGCGGCGACCGGGCACGCACGCCGCGAACGTCGCCCAGTCGGGATGCTGGTGCACGTCGACGTAGGGCCAGTAGTCGAGACCGGCGCGCTTCAGGTGCTTGTCGTCGATCGAGAAACCGAGCTTCCCGATCAGGTGGAGCGGTGTCCCGGTCGCCGCGCACAGGCGTGCGATCGATCCCGTGTTCGGCGGGATCTCGGGTTCGACGAGCGCGACCTGCATCAGTCGGCGGGGTGGATCTCGTAGTCATGGCCGCCGACGGCCAGCACGAAACGGCCGGCGCGTTCCGCGATCGCCGGCGCGAGCTGGTAGTACGCGGGTCGGAGGAAGCGGGCGCGATGGCCGTCCTTCACGCGCGTGTAGAGCACGTTGGCGCTCCCCACGGTGAGCGTCGCCGGATCGAGCGACTCTTCGCTGTCGTCGTTCAGCCGCAGCGTAAAGCCGCTCGCGGCGTCGCCGCCGACGCCCGTGACCACCCACGGCGTGTCCTGGATCTCGACGAACGCCTGTTCGTCGGCCATGGCGATCTGCCAGCGTCCGTCGTCGACCTGGCGGAGGCATTTGCTGAAGAGCTTCGCGATGCGCGCGTTGTTGATGGGCTCGTCGTCGGAGTACCAGCGGCCGTCACGGCGGAAACTGATCTTGCCCGAGGACACCGCCCAGAAGCCGGCCTGCGCCATGCCCGCGTATGTAGGCACGACGGCGCGGCGAGGCAATCCCGGCGCGAGCGTCCCGCGCGTGATCGACCGACCCACCTCGCGCTCGTGGAACCCTTCCGGTATGGTCCGCCGCTGTGTATCCGGAAATTTTCTCGATCGGTCCGGTCACCGTCTACAGCTTCGGGGTGATGCTGGCGATCGCGTTTCTCGCCTCCGGGAACGTCGTGCAACGCGAGCTCGGACGGAAGGGACTCGATCCGGAGCTCGCGTCGACATTCACGCTGTGGGCGGCCGTCGGCGGCATCGTCGGCTCGCGCGTGCTCTCGTTTCTCGACGACTGGCGCGGCTTCATCGCCGATCCGCTCGCGTTCGTGTTCACCGGCGCCGGCTTCGTCTTCTACGGTGGCCTGATCGGCGGCTTCCTCACCGTGTCGTACGTGATCTGGCGGAAGGGCTTGCCGTATTGGCGGGTGACCGATTGCATCGCGCCCGCGCTCGCCGTCGGCCAAGCCATCGGACGCATCGGCTGCCAGCTCGCCGGCGACGGCGATTGGGGCGTGCCGACGACGCTACCCTGGGGCATGAGCTTTCCGAACGCGATCATCGGCTGGGAGCAGTGGACGAAAGACAACGGACTCCCGATCGACGTCCGCGTCCATCCTGCACCGGTGTACGAGACGATCGGCTACGGGCTCGTGTTCCTGATCCTCTGGCGCCGCCGTGTCACACCGCACGCCGACGGCTACCTCCTCTGGATGTATCTCCTGCTGAGCGGTGCGGTGCGTTTCCTGGTCGAGTTCATCCGCATCAATCCCAAGCTCATCTGGGGGCTCTCCGAGGCCCAGCTCATCAGCCTCGCGATCATGGCGGTCGGTGCGATCCAGATCTGGCGAAGCTCCGAGCCGACCTTGGTCGAGGCGCCAGCGTCGGGACGGCGCGAGTCGTGACAGCGCAGGCGCTCTCGCGCCGCGAGGTGCTCGTCTACTGCGGCGGTGGGATCGCGGCGCTGGCGTTCGCGGGCGTGAGCGGCTGTCGACCGGGTGGCGGCGGTGGCGCGCTCATCGGCAAAGCGGCGCCGGAGTTCTCGCTTGCCGATCTCAAGGGCAACGCGATTCGCCTCGCCAACCTCAAGGGCCGGATCGTCTTCGTGAACGTGTGGGCGACCTGGTGTGAGCCGTGCCGACAAGAGATGCCGGCGATGCAGAAGCTCTATACGACGCTCGCCGGCCGCGACTTCGAGATGCTCGCCGTCAGCAGCGATCAATCGCAGCGCGAGGTCATCGAGCGCTTCGTGCTGGCGAATCAGCTGACGTTCCCGGTGTTGCTCGACCCCGATCTGCAGGTCGCCGATCGCTACCGCGTGACGGGCTATCCCGAGACGTTCGTGATCGATCGCAACGGCACCGTCGTCGCGCACGAGATCGGCCCGCGCCACTGGGACGCACCGGGCAGCGTGGCCGCGTTTCAGAAGCTGATCGAGCGTGGGGAGTGGGTGGGGCTGTAGGCGTTCGCGGTGCACGTCGACGCGCCAAGCGCCTAGCGGCGCTTGGCGAGCGAGCGTGACCGCGTCCGCAGCGTGCGCTTGGCCTTGGCGAGGTCGGAGACGCGCAGGAACACCGTCGCCGGGCCGTGGCCCGCGGCGCGGCTCGAGCCGTACATGTAGTCGATGTTGATCCGGGCGCGGCCGAGAGTCTGGGCGAGCCGCTCGATCGAGCCGGGCTGATCGGGGAGCTCGACCGCGAGCACGTCGTGGACGATCACGAGCGTGCCGGACTCGCCGATCAGGTGCTCGGCGGCGCGCGGGTCGGAGACGATCATGCGCACGACCGAGTGATCCACGAGGTTCGCGATGCTGACGGCCTCGATGTTGATGTCGTGCGCGGCGAGGTCGCGGCAGGTCGCCGCGAGCGATCCCGGCTTGTTGTCGAGGAAGACCGAGAGTTGTTTTTCGACCCGCATCCCCACACCTCCACGTACCATTCGACGGCCTTTCTCGTACCGGCGGGGGTACGACGTTGCAAGATCGCGCCCGTGCGCCGGACCTGAATTGACACGCTGCAGGACGGAGTGTAACCGATAATGATTCTCACTTTCAGCAAGGCATTCGTCGTCGCCGTGTCGGCGCTGGCACTCGCGGCCGGCGTCGGCTGCTCGCGATCACCGTCTGACGACGCCCCGGTCGCCGCGGCACCGAAGCCGGAGGCGGCAGCGCACCAAGCCGCCGGCGAGCTCTTGGGAGCGCTGAAGCTGGTCCGTCAGGAGTACACCAACGCCGTCGCGCCCGAAGGTGGTCGCGTCGTCGATGCGACCGAGTACGCCGAAACCGAGCTTTTCTCGGAGCAGGCGCAGCGGAAGCTCGGGATCTGGCGCGCCGCGGGTGGGTTGCCGGAGCAGGCGGCGGCCGACACGCTGGCCGCGCACCTCGCGAAGGTGCACGACGGCGTCGCGCAGAAGGCGCCGCATGCGACGATCGCCGAGGCCGCGAACGCCGCCATCGCGATCG
Source organism: Binatia bacterium (assembly GCA_039917665.1). Lineage (GTDB taxonomy): Bacteria > Desulfobacterota > Binatia > UTPRO1 > UTPRO1 > UTPRO1. The sequence goes on along the minus strand of JBDSJB010000109.1, from coordinate 25,790 downwards.
TGCAGGACGCGCTCGCCGGCACCGTGCCGGAGTCGATTCGCGGCACCGTGATCGCCACGGCGCGTGCCGACCAGACGATCGCTGCCGAGGTGCTCGCGGGCGAGTATCGGATCGGCCTTCTCACCGACCACGCCCAGGCGATCTTCGTTCGCTCCGGCGAGACGCTCGCGCCCGCGCCGGCCGCACCGGCCGGTACCGTGTACCTCGCGGCGGCTGTCCGCGAGAAGCGGACGAAGCGGCCGCTCGCGGCGGCCGGGGTCGACGTCACGATCGAAGGGCAGGGGAAGCGCATCGAGTCGCATCTCGCCGAGGTCTGGGGCGACATTCATCAATACGGTGCCAACGTCGCGCTGCCCGACGACGGGCCGGTAACCATCACGGTGCGGGTTTCGCCGCCGGCGTACGCCCGGCACGGCGACATGCTGAACGTCTTCGTCACGCCCGCGACCGCGACGTTGCAGGCACACGTCCGCGCGCGCGTGCTCGCGTTCGACGCGCGGCCGGTGACGGCGACCGCGCAGGACTACAGCGTCGGCGACGACGTGCTGCAGGCGGTGGCGGAGGCGGGATCGCTGCACGACACCGGCCCGTATCGCGTCGGATTGATCCTCGAAGGGCCTGAGCCCGTGTGGCTCTGGAAGGACGGCAAAACCGAGCTCGAGGCGGTGGCGCCCGATGCCACCAACCACATCGAGGTCGTGCTGATCGATCGCGAGAGTGGGCAGCTCGTGCCGCGCGCCAGCGTCGATCTGACGTTCGTCGCGGATGGCGCGGCCGTCGGCACCGCGGAGCTGCACCCGCTGCTTTCGGTGTTCTTGCACTACGGGAAGACGCTCACGTTGCCGAAGGGCACGACGTCGGTCCGCATTCACGTCCATCCCCCGGCGCTCGGGTCGCTGGGGCGCCCGCGGCTCGCGGCGCCCGCCGACATCGAGCTGCCACTCCCGAAACGACGCGCGGAGGACGCATGAACGCGGTGCGCGGTCGGCTCGTTGTCGTGCTGCTCATGCTCGTGTCGACCGCCATGGTCCCGGCGTCGGCCGGCGCGACGGCCGCGGATCTCGCGACCGCCATTCGCGCCGCAGCTGCCAGCTATCCGGCACCCGACGCGCACCTCGCCGTCGGCGACGCGTTCCTCACGTTCGAAACCTCGCCCGCCGATGCCGACCTCAAAGGGCGCGACCCGTCGCGCTACGCCGATCTCGAGGTCCGCTGGCTGGGCCTGGTGGCGGTGATGAAGGGCGGGGCGCCAGCCACGGACGTTCGCGCGCAGGCCGAGTCGCTCGCGGCGATGCTGGATCAGCTCGGCGGCGAGTCGGGCGCCGGGGGGAGCGCGTCGAGCGTCTTCGTCGATGCCCTGCTGATCATTCTCCGCGAAGGCTTCGAGGCGATCCTCGTGCTGACCGCGCTCGCCGCGTATCTCGTGAAGGTCGGGCAGCCCGACAAGCGGTGGTTGCTCTACGGCGGTGCCGGCGCCGCGGTGGTCGCGAGCTTCGCGCTGGCGACGGTCGCGCGCTTCGTGATGCCGGTCGATGGCCAGGCTCGCGAAGCGCTCGAAGGCCTCACCATGCTGATCGCGGCCGCGGTCCTCTTCTCGGCGTCGTATTGGTTGATCTCGAAGGCCGAGGCCCGGCGCTGGCAGGCGTTCGTGCGGAGCAAGCTGGAGGGCGCGCTCAGCTCGCGCCGACGCGCGGCGCTCTTCGTGCTCGCCTTCCTCGTCGTGTTCCGGGAAGGCTTCGAGACGGTGCTGTTCTACGAGGCGCTCCTCACACGTGCACAAGCGACGGCTGGTGCGTCGGCGGTGTGGAGCGGGTTCGTCCTCGGCAGCGTGCTGCTCACGATCATCGGCTTCGCGCTCTTCCGTTACGGGGTTCGCATTCCGATCCGGCCCTTCTTCGCGGTGACGGGCGTGTTGCTCTACGTGCTCGCGTTCAAGTTCGCGGGCGGCGGAATTCGCGAGCTGCAAGAGGCGGGGTGGATCGGGGTCACGCCGGCGCCCGTGCCGAACGTCGCGTGGCTGCGTGATTGGCTCGCGATCTATCCCTTCGTCGAGCCGCTCCTCGTGCAAGCCGCGCTCGTGCTCGCCGTGCTGGTCGGGGGCGCCTATTGGTTCACGACCCGGTTGGACACCCCGGAGACGGCACGGTCGTGAGCCGGGTGCGGGCGGTGGTCGTGGCGGCGCTCGGCGCGGCTGCGGCGGCCGCCTGGTGGCTCATTCCCCTGAGTGGGACGGCCCGCGTGCGGGAGGACCTACCGCCGGAGTTCGCGGCGGAGCGGAATCCCCTGACCGGAGCTGGGGCGATCGAGGCCGGGAGCCGGATTTTCCACGCGAACTGTGCGACTTGTCACGGTGAGCACGCCGACGGGCATGGACCGGCGTCAGTCGGATTGACCCCACCACCAGCCAACTTTCGCGCGGGGGTCGTGCTCGCCAAGCACAGCGATGCCTACCTCTATTATCGCGTCAGTGTCGGGAAGGCGGGAACCGCGATGCCCTCCTTCCACGGCGTGCTCGACGAGACCGAACGGTGGCAGGTCGTGACCTATCTGCGCAGTCTCGCCAGCGCCGAATCGACGCCTCCCTGAGCCGTGCGCGTGCGCGTCCGTGTTTCTCCGCACGGAAAGGCGCTCTCTACCTTTGCGACGGTGATCGCGTCTTGTATAGTTGCCCGACTTTCCACCCGAACGGAGTCTCACACGATGGCAGCTCGGCGACGGAGCCTCACTCTTTTTCTCGCGTTCTTCGCGATCCTCGCGCTGTTGTTCTCGGGCGGGAACGCCGTGCAACGGGTGGATGCCGTCGGCAAAGACGCCGCCTACGAGAATCTGCAGACCTTCACCAACATCCTCGCGATCGTCCAGAAGAACTACGTCGAGGACGTCACGACCGAGCAGCTGGTCGAGGGTGCCATCAACGGCATGCTCACCTCGCTCGATCCGCATAGCGCCTACCTCACCCCCGACCTCTACAAAGAGCTCCAGGTCGACACGAAAGGCAGCTTCGGCGGTCTCGGCATCGAGATCACCGTGCGGAACGGCGTCCTCACCGTGGTCTCGCCGATCGAAGACACGCCGGCATCGCGCGCGGGGGTGAAAGCCGGCGATCAGGTCATCAAGATCGACGGCGAGTTCACGAAGGACATGACGCTGGTCGAGGCCGTGAAGAAGATGCGCGGCCCGAAAGGCAGCAAGGTCATCATCTCGCTCAAGCGCGAGGGCATGAACGCGCTCTTCGACGTCTCGCTCGTCCGCGAGGTCATCAAGGTCCAGAGCGTCAAGTCCAAGTGGCTCGACAAGGGGTATGGCTACATTCGCCTGGCGCAGTTCCAGGAGCGCAGCGCCAACGACGTCGAGCGCGCGCTCGATAGCTGGACCCGCGAGGGCGGCATCGAAGGCGTCGTCCTGGATCTGCGGAACGATCCCGGCGGGCTCCTGACGCAGGCCGTGAAGGTCTCGGATCTTTTCCTCGACTCCGGCATGATCGTCTACACCGACGGCCGCCTCGAGAATCAGAAACAGAAGTACTTCGCGCGTCGTCCCGGTAGCTACGTCGACTTCCCGATGGTGGTGTTGGTGAACGGCGGCACCGCGAGCGCGTCGGAGATCGTCGCGGGCGCGCTGCAGGATCACAAGCGCGCCGTCATTCTCGGCACCACGACCTTCGGCAAGGGATCGGTCCAGACCATCCTGCCCCTCGACGACAACTCGGCGCTCCGCCTCACGACGGCGCGCTACTACACCCCGAGTGGGCGCTCGATTCAGGCGACCGGCATCGTGCCCGACATCGTCATGGAGAACATCCTGATGGCGCGGGTCGGCGAGAACGGCAAAGGCCGCACGGTCGGGCTCCGCGAAGCCAACCTGCCGCGCCACTTCGAGAACAAGAAGGGTGAGCCGCCGCGGACCGAGGTCACCGATCCCGACGGCGAGCCCGACCAGCCTCAGGAAGAGATGCCCGAGCCGGAGGGCGAGGTCGGCATCCGCGAAGGCGAGATGGGGAAAGACCCGCAGCTCGATCACGCGCTCGAGCTGCTGAAGAGCTGGAAGGTCTTCAAGACGCTCGTCGCGAAGCGCGAAGAGTAACGCTGCGGCGCGACCGGGCCGCGGGCTCGGTCGTTTCGGAAGTGGTGGAGGGGTGGTGAGCGGAGCGCGGCGCAATACTCGCAAGACGCGCAAGGCGCGTCCGACCGGTCGTCGTTCTCGCGTTGGTCGCGGGCGCGCGGCCCTCGTTGTCGTGGCCGTGCTCGCGCTCGGGGCGACGGCCTTCTGGTTCCGGCCGCGTCATCTGCCGGCTCCCTCGTTGGCCCAGCCACGTACGGTGGTGCCAGGGGATCGCGTCGGCGCGGCGCCGCAGAAGGCGCGCGCGGCCGACGGTGCGGTGCAGGCGGCACCCGCGGCCGCCGTGCGCCAAGGGGTAGCGCCGGCGCCCGCGAAACGGCGTGGGTCGCGCGTCGCGATCGTCATCGACGACCTCGGCGACAGTCTCGAGACGGCGAAACAAGTGTTGGCGCTCGAGCCCGCGGTCACCGTTGCGGTGATTCCGTTTCGCTCCGCGTCGGCGGCGGTCGCGACGGCGGCCGTGGCCGGCGGTCGCGAGGTCATTCTCCACCTGCCGCTCGAGCCCGAACATGCCGCCGCGATGGCGGGTGCCCAGGGGTTTCTCCGTACCGGGATGGCGCCGGCGCACATGGAGAATCAACTCGAGCGCGACCTGCGGGCGGTGCCGTACATCGTCGGAGTGAACGGCCACATGGGGTCGCGTTTCACGAGCGACCCGCGGGCCATGCGCATGCTGCTCGGTGCCCTCCGCGAGCGCGGACTCTTCTTCCTCGACAGCAAGACCAGCTCCGAGTCGGTCGCGGCCGAGATCGCGGCGGGGTTGCAGGTGCCGTTCGCCGAACGCAACGTCTTCCTCGATCACGACCAAGCGCCGGCGGCGGTGTCGAAGGCCCTCGCGCAGGCTGCGCGGGTCGCTCGCGAGGTGGGTCAGGCCATCGCGATCGGTCACCCCCATGCGGTGACGCTCGCCGCGCTCGCGAGCTGGCTGCCGGAGGCGGCGCGCCAGGGGATCGAGGTCGTGCCGCTTTCCGCGCTCGTGCGATGAGCGTCCCGTCAGCGCTTGTCGTCGACCTGACGCAGGTTTCGAGCTAGGGTCGGCGCGCCATGGTGGTTGCGCGTCCACGTCGAGCGCCCGCGCCGCTCTCGGTCACGCAGCTGACCGCGCTCGTGCGAGGGGCGCTCAACTCGGAGATCGGCAGCGTGCTCGTTGCCGGCGAAATCTCCAATCTGAAGGCCGCGAGCTCCGGGCACATCTATTTCACGTTGAAGGACGACCGGAGTCAGCTGCGCTGCGCGATGTTCCGGAGCGCGGCCCAGACGCTCGTGTTTCGTCCCGCCGACGGCCAGGAAGTCATCGTGCGCGGACGGGTCGATCTCTATCCCGACCGCGGTGACCTGCAGCTCTACGTCGACGCGCTCGAGCCGCAAGGGCGCGGCGCGCTTCAGCTCGCGTACGAGCAGCTGAAGGCACGGCTTTCCGCCGAGGGGCTTTTCGACGATCGGCGGAAGCGCGCGCTGCCGTTTTTCCCGGGTCGCATCGGCGTCGTCACCGCGCTGAACGGCGCCGCCTTGCACGACATCCTCGTGATCCTGCGCTCGCGCTGTCCCGCGCTCCACGTCGTCGTCCGGCCCGTCCGGGTCCAGGGCGTCGGCTCCGCGGCCGAGATCTGCCAGGCGATCGCCGATTTGAACGCGTACCCCGATCTCGAGGTGTTGATCGTCGGGCGCGGTGGCGGCTCGCTCGAGGATCTCTGGTCGTTCAACGAAGAGTCCGTGGCCCGGGCGATCGTGGCGTCGCGGCTCCCGATCGTGTCGGCAGTGGGGCACGAGGTCGACTTCACGATCGCGGACTTCGTGGCCGATCGCCGGGCGCCGACGCCGACGGCCGCCGCCGAGATGGTCGTGCCGCGTCTCGCCGATCTGCGCGCGCTGGTCGCGCGCGGCCAAGCCGGGTTGGCCGGTGCGCTGCTGCGCCGGAGCGCGCGCGAGCGCCGGCAGTTGGACCAGATGGCCAAGCGCCTTCGCGATCCGCGGCGCCGCGTCCAAGAGCTGAAAGCCACGAGCGACGCGCTTGCGCGCCGGCTCGACGTCGCGATGGCGCGTCGGCTCGCGAGCGCGCGCGGCAAAATCGACGGCAATGCGCACCGGCTCGCGATGCAACACCCGAAAGGCCGCGCGCAGGCGTTGAACGTGCGCATCGCGGCGCTGCGGCATAGGCTCGACCTCTCCGGTCGCCGCGCGCTCACCATCGCGCGTGATCGGGTCGGGCGAGCGGCGGGCGCGCTCGACGGCCTGAGCCCGCTCGCGGTGCTCGGGCGTGGCTACAGCCTGGTCCGGCGTCTGCCGGAACGCACGCTCGTACGGGCCGCCGCGGCGCTCGCGCCCGGCGATGCGGTCGAGATCAGCTTCGCGGAAAGCGTCGTGCGGGCACGGATCGAGCATGACCCGGGCGCTGGCGTGGAAGACGCGCCGCGCCGGCGTGCCCCGCGCGCCATGCGCACCACCAAGACGACGAGGGAGGGTGACGAATGACGGCCGACGGCAATCCCCTGCGGTTCGAGGACGGGCTCGCAGAGCTCGAGGCGACGGTGACGCGGCTCGAATCCGGCGAGCTCACGCTCGAAGACTCGCTCGCCGCGTTCGAGCGCGGGGTCGGCCTCGTGAAGACGCTGAACGAGCGCCTCGGCGCGGTCGAGCAGCGCATCGAGATCCTGACCCGCGATGGCAACGGCAAGCTCCGCACCCGCGCGCTCGAGACGGAGTCGGAGTGAACCTGGAGTCCTACCTCGCCGAGCGGCGCGCCATGGTCGAAGCCGCGCTCGAGCAGGCGCTCCGCCCAAACGAGAGCACGCCGCCGCGGCTCCTCGAGGCGATGCGCTATGCGGTGCTCTCGGGGGGCAAACGCGTGCGGCCGATTCTCGCACTCGCCGCCTGCGAGGCCGTGCCGGCCGCGCCCGAGCTGGCGCTGCCGTTCGGCTGCGCGATCGAGCTCGTGCACGCCTATTCGCTCGTCCACGACGATCTGCCGGCGATGGACGACGACGAGCTCCGGCGCGGGCGGCCGACGGTGCACGTCGTCTACGGCGAGGCACTCGCCATTCTCGCCGGCGACGCGCTCCTCACCGAGGCGTTCCGCGTCGCGGCGGAGGGCGCGCAGCGTGTGGGGGTCGACCCGACGCGCGCGCTCGAGCTGATCGGGACGATCGCCGTCGCGGCCGGCGCGGGCGGTATGGTCGGCGGGCAAGTCGCGGACCTCGAAGCGGAGGGTGTCGCTGCCGATCGCGCCGTGGTCGAGTCGATTCACGAGCGCAAGACGGCGGCGCTGATCGCGGCGGCCGTCGACGCCGGAGCCGTCGCCGGCAATGCGGCCGGCCCACGGCGTGCCGCGCTCGCCGACTACGGGCGCGCGCTCGGCCTCGCGTTCCAGATCGCCGACGACATCCTCGACGCGACGGCGCCGACGTCCGTCACCGGCAAGCGCGTCGGCGGCGATGCCGCGCACGGCAAAGCGACCTATCCGGCCGTACTCGGACTCGACGGCGCGCGCCGCGTCGCGCGCGAGCTCCTGGAACGGTGCTACGCGGCGAGCGAAGTGCTCGGCGCGCCCGCGGCCCCGCTCCGCGCGATCGCGACGTTCGTAGTCGAACGCGCCTGCTAGGGCTGGCGCCGCCCCATGGCCAAGGAACGCGTCGACAAGCTGTTGGTCGATCGCGGTCTCGCGGAGACGCGCGAGCGCGCGCAGCGGTTGGTGATGGCGGGCTCGGTGTTCTCAGGCGACGTCGTCGTCGACAAGCCGGGGTCGCGGCTCGCGCTCGACGCGCCGCTCGAGGTGCGGGGCGAGCCGCATCCGTTCGTCAGTCGCGGCGGGGCCAAGCTCGACGCGACGCTGGCCGCGCTCGCGATCGACGTCACCGATTGCGTCGCGCTCGACGTCGGGGCGTCGACCGGCGGCTTCACCGATTGCCTGCTGCAGCGCGGGGCACGGCGGGTATACGCCGTCGATGTCGGTTACGGGCAGCTGGCGTGGAAGCTGCGGAACGATCCGCGCGTGGTGAGCCGCGAGCGCACCAACGTGCGAGCGCTGACCCGCGCGGACTTCCCGGAGCCCATCGAGATCGTGTCGATCGACGCGTCGTTCATCTCGCTCCGACTGATCTTGCCGGTGGTGGTCGGTGTGCTCGACGCGCGGCGCCGGATCGTCGCGCTCGTGAAGCCGCAGTTCGAGGTCGGCAAGGGACGCGTCGGGAAGGGCGGGGTCGTGCGCGAGGCGGCGCTCCATACCGAAGTGCTGACGGACATGCAGCGCGCGGTGACCGAGCTCGGGCTCTCGATCGACGGGCTCATTGCGTCGCCGCTCCTCGGCCCGGCCGGCAATCGCGAGTTCTTCCTCGCGCTCCGTACCCCCTGAGGGCAGAAACCCGACTGGGCGTCAGTTGTCGGCGTGCGGGTCGCTGCGGGCGACCATCGCGCGGATCGTGCCGATCATCGTCGCGGTCGAGCGAGCAAGCTGATCGACGGTCGCGACCGTCGCCGGAAAGACGAGGTCCCACTGGAGCGCGATCTCGGCATACCGCCGGTGGAGCGCTTCGAGGTCGGCGAGGTCGAAGGTGAGCCGTTCCCAGTGGTTCCGGCCGTCGCGTGGGGTCAGGGGGTCAGCCTGGTCGGTGTTGCCCGCCAGCGCGCGGAGCTCGTGGACGAGGAGGGCGGCTTGACCGTCGGCTTGCTCGGCGAGCCGGGTCAGCTTGGGGCCCAACCCGGGGTAGGGGACGTGCTCGGCATGGCGGCGGAGCTGGATCGCGAGCCGACGGGTGTCCAGATAGGCCCCACGGAGCGCGCGCGCCAGACGGACACGCGGGCCACCCGATCGCTCCTGCAAGCGCGCCAAGACCCCCATGCCCGCCGGGTATCGGCGCCCCCCCGGCCTGTCAAGCATTCCCCAGGGTAACCCTAGAGTTTCCTTGCTCCTTTGATTCGGGTACAACGGCCGAAGCCTAAGAACGAGGCTCGGTAGGAGAACCGCATGGCCAGAATCACCGTCGAAGATTGCCTCGAGAACGTGGAGAACCGCTTCCAACTCGTCTTGCTCGCTGCCAAGCGCGCGAAGCAGTTGCTCAAGGGCTCGCGGCCTTTGCTCGAGAGCGACAACAAGGAAGTGGTGACCGCGCTCCGTGAAATCGGTGCCGGCAAAGTGAAGATGGCGGCACCGATCGCGAGCACCCCAGCGATCGAGCCGGCCAGCTGAACCTCCCACCACCTCTGCCGATCATCTCAGGATCGCGCGCCCGCTGCGCGCGCCTCGTGCCCCCCGCGTCGGCCGAGCTCTAATCTCCCATGGCGACACGTGATCTCTACGCCGATCTCGGAGTCACGCGCGGTGCGTCCGCCGACGAGATCAAAAAGGCCTACCGCAAGCTGGCGCGGAAGCATCATCCCGACGTCAATCCCGGCAACAGCGACGCCGAAGAAAAGTTCAAGCGCGTGTCGTTCGCGTACGACGTCCTGTCGGACGACGCCAAGCGGAAGGCGTACGACGAGTTCGGCGAAGAGGGCCTGCAGGCCGGCTTCGATGCCGGTCGCGCGCGCGAATACAAGCGCGCCCAAGAATCCATGGGAGCAGGTGGTGCCGGCGGAAGTCGCTACTCGAGCTTCGAGGACATCTTCGGCGACATCTTCGGCGGGTCCGGTGGTCGGGGGGCGCCGGCGGCAGAGCAGGGTGCCGACGTCGAGACGACGCTCGCGATCGATCTCCTCGACGCCGTGCGCGGCACGACGGCGACCGTGCAGCTCACCAAGCCGACGGAATGCGCCGTCTGCCATGGCACCGGCGGGCAGGGGCCAGGCACCCAGTGTCCCGAGTGTCGCGGGCGTGGTCAGGTCAAGATGGGGAGCGGCCCGATGTCCTTCGGCCGCCGCTGCGAGCGGTGCAACGGCTCGGGACGGATCCCGTCGCAGCCCTGTCCCGCATGCCAGGGTCGCGGCATTACGGAGAAGCTCGAAAAGCTGAACGTGAAAATTCCCCCCGGGGTCGCCGACGGTCAGCGCATCCGGCTCGCCGGCAAAGGCGGCGCGGGACGCGGCGGCGCAGCGCCGGGCGACCTTTACATCATCACCCAGATCCGCCCGCACCCCCGCCTCGAGCGCCGCGACCTCGATCTCTATCTGAACGTGCCGGTGACCATAGGCGAAGCCATGCACGGCGCGACCATCGACGTGCCGACCCCCGACGGCACCGTGAAGATGAAGGTGCCGCCTGCGAGCCAGAGCGGCAGCAAGCTCCGGTTGCGTGGCAAGGGTGTGCCTGCGATGAAAGGCGGAGCGCGTGGTGACCTGTACGTCGTGCTGCAGGTGCACTTGCCACGCGATGGCGACGAGCGCATTCGCGAAGCCGTCCAGGCACTCGAAGCCGGCTATGAGGAGAGCCCCCGCGCGGGACTCACGCTCTGACGATGTCGAGCAAGTACTTGCCGCTGCCGGAAGCCGCCGCCCGTCTCGGGTGCTCGGCGGACTTCATCGAGCGGCTGGAGCACGAAGGATTGATCGACCTGAAGCGCACACTCGACGACGTGGTCGTGATCTCGGCCGACGGCCTCGAGCGCGTACGGTTCATCACGTTGCTGACTGAGGAGCTCGAGGTGAATCTGCCGGGCGCCGAGGTCATCCTGCACATGCGTGACGACATGATCGCCATGCGGCGGCAGTTCGACGAGATCCTCGCGAACCTCGTCGACGGGGTGAAGCGCGGTTTGGCCTCCGGCGGGCGACGGTCGCGAGGCGACGAGTGAGTCCGCGTCGGCGCGGAGCCCGGGATCGCGCCGGCCAGAGCGCCGCCGACGGCGCGGACGACGACGAGCGCGAGGTCGAGGCGGAGCTCGTCGGCGACGACGAGCGCGAGGCGATCGAGATCAAGCCGGTCAATGCGATCGACGATCACGACGAGCCCGATGGGCATGATTCGCACGATCCGCACGATCCGAAAGAAGAGAAGGACGAGGACGCGAGCGCGCTCGTCGCCTACGATCCGCTCCAGCGCTACCTCACCGAAATCCGCCGCTATCCGCTGCTGACGCGCGAAGAAGAGCATGCGCTCGCGGTGCAGTACCAGGGGAGCCAAGACGTCGAGGCCGCGTACAAGCTCGTCACCGGCAACCTTCGGCTCGTCGTCATGATCGCACGCGAGTACCAGCGGTCGTTCCGGACCCTTCTCGACCTCGTCCAAGAGGGCAACATCGGCCTCATGGAGGCGGTCAAGAACTTCGACCCGTATCGCGGCGTGCGGTTCCCGTCCTACGCGGTCTATTGGATTCGCGCCTACATCATTCGCTACGTCATCAACAACTGGCGCATGGTGAAGCTCGGCACCACGCAGGCGCAGCGGAAGCTCTTCTTCAACCTGCAGAAGGAGAAAGAGCGACTCGAGCGCGAAGGATTCGTTGCGGCGCCGAAGCTGCTTGCCGACCGCCTGGGCGTCAAAGAAAAAGAGATCATCGAGATGCAGCAGCGTCTCGGTGCGAGCGATCTCTCCGTCGATACGCCGCTTCGCGACGGCGAGGACTCGAACATGCTCGACGTGCTGCCGAGCGGCGTCGACACGGCCGAGGAAGCCGTCGCGGACGCCGAGTTCCGCTCCCTCGTCGGAGAGCGCATTCGCGAGTTCGGGCTGACGCTGAAGGACAAAGACCGCGTGATCTTCGACCATCGTCTGCTCGCCGAGGATCCGCTCACGCTGCAGGACATCGGCGATCGCTACGGCATCAGCCGTGAGCGCGTCCGGCAGATCGAGAACCGGGTGAAACGCCGGCTCAAGGCGTACCTCGAAGAGCACTTTCCCGACCTCCACGGCGTCGACCTGACCTTCGTCTGACGGCGATCGTCAGTCGGTGCGCGTGATGCCCTGTTTTCGCGGCTGCTCGCCTTGCGGGGGTTGCACGGCAAGCAGTATAAGTGCCGCGTCTTTTCACCCACGGGGGACCCACACCGCATGAGCCAACTCCACGGCGGGCGCATCGTCGCCAAGGCGCTCAAGAACGAAGGCGTGTCGCACATCTTCACGTTGTGCGGCGGGCACGTGATGCCGATCTACGACGGTTGTCTCGACGTCGGCATTCGCGTCGTCGATACGCGCCACGAGCAGACCGCGTCGCACGCCGCGGATGGGTGGGCCCGCGTTACGGGTGAGCCCGGCGTCGCGGTCGTGACTGCCGGTCCCGGTCTCACCGACGCAGTGACGGGCGTCGCGAGCGCTTGGCGCGCCAACATCCCGATGCTGATCATCGGGGGGCAGGGCCCGCGCAGTCTGCAGGACATGGGCTCGCTGCAGGACATGAATCACGTCGACTTGATGCGGCCGATCACCAAGTGGTCGCACTCGGTCCCCGAGGCGCGTCGTCTCGCCGAGTACGTGAGCATGGCCTTCCGCATCGCAACCACGGGTGTCCCGGGTCCGGTATTCCTCGAGATGCCGGTCGATTTCCTCTTCGACTCGTACAGCGAGGATCAGCTCGTGTTTCCGACCGGCGCGCGGACCGCCGCCGGCGCGTACCCCGATCCGGCCTACGTCGATCAAGCGATCGCGCTCCTCAGCAAGGCCGAAAAGCCGGTCGCCCTCGTCGGCAGCCAGCTCTTCTGGTCGAAGAACCGCGCCGCGTACGAGCCCTTCGTCGAGCAGTTCGGCCTGCCGGTCTACGTGAACGGCCAGGCCCGTGGCTCGCTGCCGCCCGAGCACCCGAACTTCTTCACCAAGACGCGGAAAGAGGCGCTCCGGGGCGCCGACGTGATCTTGATCTTCGGCACGCCGCTCGACTTCCGTCTCGGTTACGGACGCGCGAGCCATTTGAATCCGCAAGCCAAGCTCATCCAGGTCGATCTCGACGGCGGTGAGATCGGTCGCAACCGCCACGTCGACGTCGGCATCCCAGGCGACACCGGCATGGTGATGGCGGCGCTCACCGCGGCCGCCACCGGCATGACGAAGGGCGGCAGCTCCGCCGTGAAGGAATGGGTGAAAGGCCTGCGCGTCAAAGAGGCCGAGCGCCTCGAAGCGATGCGCGAGGAGATGGAGTCCGACACCTCGCCGATCAACCCGCTCCGCCTCTGCAAGGAGATCGACGGCGTGCTCGATGGCAACACGATCGTCATCGGCGACGGAGGCGATTTCGTCGCCACGGCCGCGTCGGTGCTCCGCATCTCGAAGATCGGCCAGTGGCTCGATCCGGGTCCCCTCGGGACGCTCGGTGTCGGCCCCGGCTATGCGATGGCGGCGAAGCTCGCCAAGCCCGGCAGCAACGTCATCATCGTCTATGGTGACGGCGCCTTCGGCTTGAACGGCCTCGAATACGAGGCGTTCGTGCGGCAGAAAATCAACGTCGTCGGCGTCATCGGCAACGACGCCGCCTGGATGCAGATCCGGCGTGGCCAGGTCGAGCTGTACGGTGAAGAGCGCTCGGTCGCGACCAAGCTCGATTTCACGCACTACGAAAAGGTCGCGGAGGCGGTCGGCGCCCACGGGGAGTACGTCGAGGAGCCTGGCAAGATTCGGCCGGCACTCGAGCGTGCGCTCAGCTGCGGCAAGCCGGCTTTGGTGAACGTACGGTTGGGTGTGAGCGAGTTCCGCAAGGGCGCGATCTCGATCTGAAGGGTGGCATGGGCGATTTGTCGGCGGGCGTTGTCGTCATCGGCAACGAGATTCTCTCGGGGAAGGTCGTCGACACCAACTCGCCGTTCCTTGCCGCCGAGCTGCGCGCGCTCGGCGTGACCTTGCAGCGCATCACGACCATCCCCGACGAGCTTCCGATCATCGAGCGCGAGGTGCGCTTCCATCACGAGACGTACGATCTCGTATTTACCTCGGGCGGTGTCGGGCCGACGCACGACGACGTCACCATGGAAGGCGTCGCGATGGCGCTCGGACGGAAGGTGATCGTCCATCCCGACATCGCCGATCGTCTCCGCAGCTTCTACGGCGACAAGATCAACGCCGCGCGCCTCAAGATGGCAGAGGTCCCCGAAGGCGCCGAGCTCATCACCGACATGAGCATCAACTTCCCGACGATCAAGGTCGAGAACATCTACATTCTCCCGGGGATTCCCGAGATCTTTCGGACGAAGGTCGAGAGCCTGCGCGGCCGCTTCAATGCCGACCCGTATTGTCTGAAGGTCGTCTACACGAAGGTCGGCGAAGGCGTCATCGCCGAGTTCTTGAACGACACGCTCCGGACGTTTCCCGAGCTGCTGCTCGGCTCGTATCCCAAGATCAATCACCCCGAGTACATGGTGAAGGTGACGCTCGAATCGAAGGACGCCGACTATGTCGGTCGCGCCTTCGCGCATTTGCTGACGGTGCTGCCGGAAGGCAGCGTGGTGCGGACGGAAGAATAGCGCCACCGAGACGTGAGGCACGCCCCGCTTCGCGGGCGTGCGGTGGCCGATGGAGGAGGAGCCGATGGCACGACAGGGACGGATGATGGTGGTGGCGGCCATACTGGCCGCGATGATGACGATGACCGCGCGACCCGCGTGCGCGGAAGAAGATCCACAGTACGCTTACGATTTCGGCGTCGGGGTTGGCGCGGTGTTCACCAACATTTTCTACATGCCGGTCAAGTTCGTGTATGCGACGCTCGGTGGGATTACTGGCAGCTTCGCGTACGTGCTGACGGGATTGAATTTCGACATCGCCAAGAACATTTGGCGGCCGTCGCTCGGCGGCACCTACGTCGTGACGCCCTCGATGCTGAAGGGCGAAGACCCCATCTATTTCAGCGGTGTGACCCAGCCCAAGCACGAGGGGCACTCCGAGGAAGACCTCGGAACCAAGCGTGACGGCGTCGCGTACTAAAGCGCCGGTGCTTGTCACTCCAAGGCCTTTCTGCCAGTAGGACGCCCCGAAAAGGAGGATTCATGATGAAGACATGGCTCGTCGCTGCGAGTGTGTTTGCCGTCCTCGTAGCCGGCTGTTCGCCCAAGCTCGAACAAGGTGAAGTGCTCGAGAAGAAGGACGGAGTATTCACCATCCGCCTCGAGAAGAAGATCGACGAGCCGATCGACAAGGTCTGGCAGGCATTCCAGCGCCCGGAAGACATCGAGAAGTACTCGGAGCAGTACCAGCAGTCGAAGCTCGTGAAGACCGAAGGCAACACCAAGGTGATCGAGTACCGCGTGTCCGCGCTCGGCCAGGTGAACGCCTTCACCATGGAGCTCAAGGCCGACGACGCGACGAAGCGGGTCGACCTGAAGACGCTCGAGTCGACGCTCGTCGACATCACGGGCTCGTACGAGATCAAGCCGGCGCCGGACGGCAAGGGCACGATCGTAATCTACAAGGCTCAACAGAAGGACAAGGCCAACATCCCCGTCCCGGTGAGCGTACAGAAGACGGCGATCAAGGATTCCTTCGACAATCTGATCGCCGGCATGAAGAAGGGCATCGCAGCGCAGGGCGGCGCATCATAGTCGTCCGCACGGCGCCCGTGAGGCGATCCTGAAAGTCACGAGCGCCACATTCGTCGGAGCATCATCGGAGCCGGGGAAATTCCCGGCTCCGTCGTTTCCGGAGGTCGCCATTGCCGGCCGCTCGAACGTCGGCAAGTCGTCGGCGATCAATCGCGTGGTCGGCCGACGCGGTCTCGCCCGCACGAGCTCGACACCCGGTCGTACCCAGCAACTCAACTTCTTCAACATCAATGACCTGTTCGTGCTCGTCGATTTGCCTGGCTACGGATACGCCAAAGTCTCGCACACGGCCCGTGACGCCTGGCGTCCGCTGGTCGAGAGCTACCTCGGCACGCGCGCGATCCTGACCGGCGTCGTTCTGATCGTCGACGTCCGGCGCGGGTTCGAGGAGGAGGAGTTTCAGCTCCTCGAGTTCCTGAGCACGCTCGCCATTCCGGCGCTCGTCCTCGCGACCAAGATCGACAAGCTGAAGCGTGGCGCGCAGGCAAAAGCCTTGAAGGCGATTGCCGCCGCGGGGACGGACGCGGTACCCGTCGTGCCATTCTCGGCCGTCACCGGCGAAGGCGTTCAGGCGGTCTGGAAAATGATCGCCGAGTGGACGCGCGCGCCCCGCGGCGCGGCCGGCAGGCGCGCGCGCTAGGACGCGGCGATGCCGGAGGTCGCAGTGGTCGTCCCGGTGCGTGATCGGGCGGGCATGGTGGGGGAAGCCGTCGCGTCAGTCGTCGCCCAGACGTTTTGCGACGCGGCTCTCGTCGTCGTCGACGACGGCTCGTCGGACGACTCGGCGGCGGCCGCCGAGCGCGCGATGCAGGGCGCGGCGCTACGTGGAAGCGTGCTGCGGACGGCGCCGGCCGGCGTCGCGGCCGCGCGCAACGCCGGCGCGGCCGCGACGGACAGCGCGTGGATCGCGTTCCTCGATTCCGACGATCTCTGGCTGCCGGGGAAGCTCGCGACCCAAATGGCGTGGCTCGCCGCCCACCCGAGCTATCGCATCGCCCAGACCGGCGAGCGCTGGATCGACCAGGGCCGGCACCGCAATCCGCGCGACTGGCACCGCAAGGAGGAGCGGCTCTTTCCGCGCTGCCTCGAGCGCTGTCTCGTGAGCCCGTCGGCGGTGATCGTGCGGCGCGACCTCTACGAGGTGCTCGGTGGTTTCGACGAGAGCTTCCCCGTCTGCGAGGACTACGAGCTCTGGCTCCGGATCGCGCTCCGCGAGCCGGTCGGGCTCGTCGACGAGGCGCTGGTGGTGAAGCGTGGCGGCCACGCCGATCAGCTCTCGCGCTCGACGTGGGGACTCGATCGCTATCGCGTGGCGGCCTTGTTGAAGCTGCTCGCGACGACGGAGCTTTCGGTCGACGAGCGCGGGGCGGTGATCGCGGTGCTGCGCACGAAGTGCGACGTGCTCGCCGGCGGCGCTGCCCGGCGTGGACGCGACGACGAAGCCGCACGCTACCGCGCCCTTGCGGCGGTCGCCGATCAGGGAGCCGCGCATGACGCGTGACGAGCTGCTGGCCACCCGCACGACGACGTGGACCGACGACGAGCGGGCGGCGATGGCGGACGTCGTTGCGGCACTGCGGCCGAGCCCGCGTCACCTCGCCGACGTGCTCGATTGGCTCGACGACGTCACCGCCCGCGACGCGCTGCGTCCGGCGGCCGTACTCGCGCTGCCGGCGCTTCGCACCGCGCTGCTCGGCGGCGGATCGCCACCCGACCGACTGAAACGCTGGAAGGAGGCGCTCCGCCGGGTGCGCTATCCCAGGCTGGTCGCGCGCGAGCAGGAGCTCGTCGCCGCGGCGCGCGCGCTGGATCTCGGCCGCAACGTGACGATCGCCCCGCCAGCCGTGCTCGAGGGCGGCGTCGTGACGTTCACGATCCGCGCCGGCTCGGCCGCGGAGCTGGACGCGGTTCTGGACGCGCTCGGACGCGCGCGGACCGCCGGCGGGCTCGCCCGGCTCTTCGCGCTGCTCGACTGAGACGGGCGATTCGGGGCGCGCCGCATGGCCAAGCGCGAGTGAGCCGGGAGTGAGGCTCCGAGCGCGCAGCGCGCGGCCAAGCCCGAGCGAGCCGGGGAGTGAGGCTCCGTCGGGCTTTGCCCGATGGAGCGAGGGAAAGATCCCCTCGTTGGAGAAGATGTCCTGGCGGAAATCGTCAGCCGACGCGGAGCGATACCGCCGGATCCACGCGCGCCGCGCGCGCCGCCGGTAGAATTCCCGCCGCAATCCCGATGCCGACGAGCGACGCCAGCACCAGTGCCAGACGCTCGGGCAAGAGGAGCGGCGGGGCGTTCACCACCGAGCCTTCGCCCACGAACTGCGTCATCGCGACGACTCCGAGGACGCCGAGCAGCGCGCCAACGGCGCCCGCGCTCACGCACACCAGCATCGTCTCAGCGAGGAACTGCGCGAAGATGGCGGCGTTCGAGCCGCCGATCGACTTCCGAAGTCCGATCTCCTTGGTGCGCTCGCGGACGACCACCAGCATGATGTTCATGACGCCGACGGCGCCGACGCAGAGCGTAATGAGGCTCGCGGCCGTCAGGAAGAGACGGACGCCAAGGTGCAATGGCGCGATGATCTGCCGGACCTCTTCCAGATTGAAGTCGTCCATGGCGCCGCGGTCGTCGGGCTTGAACGCGTGATGGAAGCCGAGCAGTGCGCGGGCACCCTCGGACGCGCCCCAGCTGCCGGCGCGCGTGTGCGGCTCGACGACGAGCTGGCCGACGACATCGTCGCGAATGAAGCGGCGTTGCGCCGTCGTGATCGGAATCATCGCCATCTCGTCGTCGGCGGGGCCGATGTAGATGATCTGCTCGTTCTTCGGCTCGGAGACGCCGACGACCGTGAACGGAATCCCGTCGATGTGGACGGTCCGACCGACGACGGTGCGGGGGCCAAAGAGACGCTCCGCGCTCTTCGAGCCGATGAAGACGACACGCGCGCCCGTGCCGACGTCATGCTCGGTGAGGCGCCGTCCGGCGCCGACGCGAAAGCCGCGGATGTCGAGCGCGGCGGCGGAAATACCGTAGACCCAGATCAGCTTGGAACGCCTCCCGGCGCGGACGAGGCGCGCCCCGATCGGCACGTGCGCCGCGGCGCGATCGATGCTGTCGAGCTGCTCCAGGCGGTCGAGGTCTTTCATCTTCGGCTGGACCGGGCGTGCGTTCCGCTGCCCTACGGTGGCGCGCGTGACGCTGCCGGGGAAGAGGAAGATCGCGCGCTGGCCGACCTTGTCGAGCTGCGTGTCGAAGTGTGCCTGGAAACCGTCGACGGCCGCGAGCAGGAACGTCAGCATCGCGACGCCCCACACCATCCCGAGCCCGGTGAGCGCGAACCGGAGCGCGTGGGCGCGGAGGCTGCGGACGCTTTCACGGAGGAGGTCGAGGAACGACATGGCTACTCCGCGCGGAGCGTCACCGACGGGTCGACGCGCGACGCGCGCCATGCCGGCACGAGTCCGGCCGCGAGACCGACGAACGTCATGACCCCGATCGCGAGCGCGACGATCCAGCCGCGGAGGATCGGGACCGGAATGAGGTCGGGGACCTCGAGATTCGCCAGGGCGAGCGCGCCGCCGACGCCGATCGCGAGCCCGATCAGCCCGCCGAGCCCCGTGATCACGAACGTCTCGAGGAAGAACTGGCCGATGACGTCGCGGCGTCGGGCGCCGACCGCCAGCCGGACGCCGATCTCCTGCCGCCGCTCCTGCACGGCGTCGAGCATCATGGTGAGGACGCCGATGCCGCCGATCAGTAACGTCGCGCCGCCGAGGATCAACAAGAGGCCGGTCGTCTGATCGACGGGCAGCTTTCGCAGTAAGTCGATCGGGCTCGCCATGCGGATCGCTTCCTCGTCGGTCGGCGAGAAGCGCAGGCGGTTGGCGAGCGCCGTCCGTAGCTCGACCTTGAGCGCTTCGTAGTCCTGCCGCTGCGCAACGCGGACGAGGATGCGGTCGATTACGTCCGGATCGCGTCCCGGGCGGGGATCGAGCGTAAAGAGCGTCGTCAGCGGAATCCAGGCCTGGTCGTCGATCTCCTCGCCGTTGTCGCGCCAGAGCTGCGTGCCGACGCGCGCCAACACGCCGACGACCCGAAACGACTGGCCGCGGATGCGCACGGTCGCACCGACGACGCCCGACCCTCCGAGCAGCCGGCGGCGGAGGCGCTCGCCGATCACGACGACGCGGCGGCGCTGGCGCAGGTCGGCGCCGCTGATCGCGCGGCCCGCGGCGATCGCCGTGCCGTGGATGTCCATGCTCGCGGGCTCGACGCCGCGGACGTCCGTCGAGAGCGTCGTCTGCCCGTGGCCGATCGGACCCCAGAAACGGCCTTCCCCGACGACGGCCTCCGCGAGGCGCACGCGGCGCCGTACGCCGTCGACGTCGGCGCGCGTGAACCACAGCTCGCGGCGATCACCGGCGGGCGTGTACTCCTCGCCGATCTTCCCCGGCCAGGCCATCACGACGTTCTTGCCGGCGCGCGCGAGCCCGGCTTCGAGCATGGCCTGCACGCCGAGCCCCCACGACATCAGGAACACGACCGAGGCCGTGCCCCACACGATGCCGAACATCGTGAGGAAGCTCCGCAGGCGCTCGGCGCGCAGTGTGCGGAGGGCTTGGGTGAAGGCTTCGCGGAAGTGCATGGGTCAGCTCGGTCGCGAGGCGAGGTCGCGGGCCGTTCCCGGAGCGTCGCGGGCCGTGCCACGAGCGTCGCGGGCCGTTT
The DNA here is from genome assembly GCA_039917665.1 of Binatia bacterium. Classification (GTDB taxonomy): domain Bacteria; phylum Desulfobacterota; class Binatia; order UTPRO1; family UTPRO1; genus UTPRO1. Next base: position 5,563 of record JBDSJB010000109.1, on the reverse strand, counting down.
CACGAGCGTCACGGGCTGGTCCACGAGCGTCGCGCTCGACCAGGCCGTCGCGGATCGCAATGGTGCGCTCGACCTCGGCTGCGATGCGCGGGTCGTGGGTGACCAGTACGACCGTGTTGCCTTCGGCGTGGAGCTCGCGCAGCAGGCCGAGGATCTCGTTGCCGGTTTGCGAGTCGAGGTTGCCGGTGGGCTCGTCGGCGAGGATCAGGCTCGGCTTACCGACGAGCGCCCGCGCGATCGCGACGCGTTGGCGCTCGCCGCCCGAAAGCTCCGCCGGCAAGTGACGCGATCGCGCGGCGAGCCCGATGCGGGCGAGGGCGTCGGCGGCACGGGCTCGCCGCTCGCGCGGCGGCACGCGGCGATAGCTGAGCGGCAGCTCGACGTTCTCGAGCGCGGTGAGCCGTGGCAGCAAGTTGAAGGCCTGAAACACGAAGCCGATGTCCTCGCCGCGGAGGCGCGCCAGCCCATCCGGCGGGATCGCCTGCACCGGCCGGCCCTTGAAACGATACGTCCCGGCCGTCGGCTGCAGCAGGCAGCCGAGAATCTCCATGAGCGTCGTCTTGCCCGAGCCCGACGGGCCGGTGATCGCGACGAGCTCGCCAGGCGCGATCGCGAGGTTGATGCCGCGCAAAGCCTCGACCCACACGCGCCCGCTCGCATAGGTCTTGGTGATCGACTCCAGGGCGATGACTGGAGCGACCGCCGTCATCGCAGCCGCACCTCGTCGCCTGGCTCGAGCCCGGCCGTGATTTGTGCGCGCATGCCGGCGACGATGCCGACGGTCACCGGGACGCGCTCGACCGTCTCGGTAGCGGCGCGTGCCACGCGCTCGATCAGCACGGCGTCGCCTTCGAAGACGAGCGCGGTCTCGGGCACGACCAATGCGTCCTCGACGGTCTCGGTGACGACGTCGGCGTCCGCCGACATGAGCGGCCGGAGCAGGCGCGCGTCGGGGTCGGTCACCAGCACCTCGATCTCGAAGTAGGTGACGTTCTGCTGGCGTTGCCCGAGCGGCGCGATGTGACGGACCGTCCCGGTGAACGTGCGGCCGGGATACGCCTCGGTGCGAAGGCGGGCCGTCTGGCCTACGGCGACGTGCGCCACCTCGTTCTCGTCGACGAGCCCCTTCAAGTGCAGCGGCTCGGGATCGGCGATCACGAGGAGCAGGCTGCCACCGGTCACCGTCGTCACTGCCGACACCGCGTCGCCGACCTCGACCGGCACGTCGAGGATGGTGCCGTGCATCGGCGCCAGCACGCGGGTGTACTTGAGCTCGACCAGCAGCGAGTCGAGCGCGGCCTGATCGCGGGAGACGGCGGCCGTCGCCGTCTCGAAGCGGGCGTCGGCACGCTCGTGCTCCTGGGCCGAGACGGTGCCGCCGTGCGCGAGATCGTCGGCGCGCTTCGAGTCGCGCTCGGCATAGCGCTGCTCGACCCGCGACGCGTCGAGTCGGGAGCGCGCTTCGGACGCCTGCGCTTCCAGCAGCTCGCGATCGATTTCCATGAGCACGGTGTCCTTCTCGACGACGTCGCCGTCGTCGACGTGGACCTGCTCGATGATGCCCGAGATGCGCGGTCGCACCTCGACCTTCTTCTCGGGCTCGATCGTCCCGGTCGCGACCACCAGGCGCTCGATGCGCGCGCGCTGGGCCTTGGCCGTCTTGCCGATCTCGGTCGGTGCGGCGCGCCGGCAGCCCGCGGTCGAAGCCGTGAGGGCGGCGAGGCAACAGACGAGGGCTGAGAGTCGGAGCGTCATGACGGGGCAGGGCCGCGCGTAGCGCGTCCGCCACAGGCGAACAAGCACCGGCCGTCTTGAGTCGCTGCGCCCGGGCGCGTAGCCATGCCTCCATGGAACCCGACGCAATCAGCGGCGGCTGTCTCTGTGGCGCGATTCGCTACGTCGTGCGCGGCCGACCGTCCATGTCCATGATCTGCCATTGTGCGAGTTGCCGGCGTGCCGGAGGCGCGCCCGCGGTCGCCTGGGTCACGTTCGCGCAGGCGGACATGACCTTCGTGCGCGGCACACCCGCGTCGTTTCAGTCGTCGGCGCCGGCCACCCGGACGTTCTGCGCGAGCTGCGGCACGCCACTCACCTACCTGCACGCGGCGCGACCGACGGAGATCGACGTCACGACGGCGACTCTCGACGCTCCCCATGCCTTTCCGCCGACCCATCATGCCTGGGTGGCGGAGGGGATTCCGTGGGCCCGGCCGACCGACGGGCTGCCGGCTGACCCGCATGACAGCGGGGCAGGACGAGCGCCATGAGTTCGAGCGGATCCGGCATGAGCGCACTGCTCGTGCGCTTGGCGACGCCACGCGACGCCGACGCGATCGCCGAGCTGCACGCCGCGAGCTGGCAAACGACGTATCGGGGCGCGATGCGCGACGCCTACCTCGACGGTGACGTCGTCGGCGAACGGCGGACATTGTGGCACGAGCGGCTCACGACGCCGGCCGCGCACCAGCACGTCTTGGTTGCGGAAGCGGACGGCCGCGTGAACGGCTTCGCGTGCGCCTACGCCGCCGACGACGCGACGTGGGGCACGCAGCTCGACAATCTCCACGTACGGCGCGATGCGCATGGCAGGGGCACCGGTACGCGGCTCATCGCCGAGCTGGCCGAGCGGAATCGAGCGACGCATCCCGGCGTCGGCCTCTATCTCTGGGTGGTCGACGACAATCGCCCGGCGCGCCGCTTCTATGCCCACCTCGGCGCGCGCGACGCTGGAGGCGATTTCTGGCACCCGCCTGACGGCAGCGCGCTCGCAGTGCGACGCTACGTGTGGCCGGCGACGGCGCTCGCCGGGTTGGCGACGGCGCCGCGCATCACGATCGCCGCCGCGGTGACGCCCGGGGACTACGCGATCGCGCGCGACCTCGGCGAAGAGTATGCGGCCTGGCTCGGCGAGGATCTGTCCTTCCAGGGCTTCGGCGCGGAGCTCGACGCGCTGGCCGTCACGTACGGGCCGCCGTCGGGTCGACTCTTCCTGGCGCGTGACGCCGGCGTCGCCGTCGCGTGCGCTGCCGTACGCCGCATCGGCGCGGACACCTGCGAGATGAAGCGCCTCTTCGTGCGCGAGGCCGCTCGCGGCCTCGGGATCGGTCGCCGCCTCGTCGGTGCGACCATCGACGCGGGGGTGGAGCTCGGCGGTCGGCGCATGGTCCTCGACACCCTCGAGCGCATGGCCCCGGCGCGCCGCCTGTACGCGGCATTCGGATTCAGCGAGACGGCGGCGTACTACGCCAATCCGTTGCCGGGCGTGCGCTACATGGCCCTCCAGCTCTGACGCCGGGCCGCGCGGCCAGCGTGGCAGGCCCGCCGATCGCATGGTACGTACCCCCGGATGTTCACGCCGGACGCGATCATGGTGGAGCGTGGCGCGGAGGAGACGCCGATCGCGCGTCGCTGCCGCGAGCGGCGCCCCGACGTGCCGTTCACGGTCGTCGACGACCGGCGCGAGGTCCAGGCGGCGGTCGCCGGCGACTTCGCGGCGGCCAAGCGGCGCCTCCTCCTCGCCCCGCACCGCGGCACGTTTCTCGGCGCCTGCCCGGCGGGAACGCGTGGTCTGTCCTGCTGCAACTATCTGGTGATGAACCTCGCCTCGAATTGTCCGATGGATTGCGGGTACTGCTTCCTCCAGGAGTATCTCGCCGACACGGCGCCGCTGACGGCCTACGTGAACCCGGAGGCCGCGCTCGCCGAGCTGGCCCTCGTGGTCGACCGCCACACCGACCGGCACTTTCGGATCGGTACGGGTGAGCTCGCCGACAGTCTGGCGCTCGACCCATTGACGGGTCTCAGCGCCGATCTCGTGCCGTTCTTCACGGCGCGCCGGAACGGGCTTCTCGAGCTCAAGACCAAGACCGACGCCGTCGACGGCTTGCTCGCTCTCGATCCGAAAGATCGCGTGGTGGTCTCGTGGTCGTTGGCGCCGCCCGCGGCCGTCGCAATTGCCGAGCACGGCACCACGGCGTCGATCGTCGAGCGCTTGGCGGCGGCGCGGCGCGTGCTCGCCGCCGGCTACAAGGTCGGCGTTCATTTCGATCCGATGATCGAGCACACCGGCTGGGAAGAGGGCTATCGCGATCTCGTCGCGGCGGTGGCTGCGACCGTGCCGGCGGATCGGCTCGCCTGGGTCAGCATGGGCGCGCTGCGCTTCTCGCCCGGTCTCCGCACGAAAGTGCGTTCGCGCTTTCCGGGAACGGCGCTCCTCGCCGGTGAGCAGGTGCCGAGCGCCGACGGCAAGTGGCGCGACTTCCAGCCGCTCCGGGTCGACATGTACCGTCGCGTCCGCGCGTTCGTCGAGGAGGCGCTGCCGGACGTGCCGCTCTATCTCTGCATGGAGACGCCCGACGTGTGGCAGCGCGTGTTCGGGACCCCGCCGCTGCCGGAGCAGGCGCTCGGCGCGCGCTTGGCGAGTCGATGACCACCGCGACCAGCGCGCGCGAGCCCGCCATTGGCGTCTTCGACTCCGGCATCGGCGGTCTCACCGTCGTGCACCGGATGCTCGAGGCGTTGCCGAACGAGCACCTGATCTACCTCGGGGACACCGCGCGCTTTCCCTACGGCACGAAGTCGGCCGAGGTCGTGTCGCGCTATGCGCTGGAGAACGCGCAGTTCCTGCTCGACAAGGGCGTGAAGATGTTGGTCGTCGCGTGCAACACGATGTCGGCGGTCGCCCTCGACATGTTGCGTACGCACACCGACGTCCCGATCATCGGCGTGATCGAGCCGGGCGCCCGCGCGGCGCTCGCCGCCACCCGGAACCGCAAGGTCGGCGTCATCGGCACCGAGGGCACGATCGCGAGCGGCAGCTACACGCGAGCGCTCCGCGCGCTCGACACCAGCCTCGAGATCTATACCCGCGCGTGCCCGCTCTTCGTGGCGCTCGCGGAAGAAGGCTGGGTCGAGAATGCGATCGCCGAGCAAGCGGCGGCGATGTACCTGGCGAGCCTTCGCCAGAGCCGGATCGACACGCTCGTGCTCGGCTGCACGCACTACCCGCTGCTCGCGAAGACGATCGGCGGCTATCTCGGCCCCGAGGTCCAGCTCGTCGACTCGGCCACCGAGACCGCCCGCGAGGTCGCGCGCACGCTCGCGGCGCATAGGATCGAAGCGGCGAGTGGCCCGGGCTCGACGTCGTTCTTCGTGACCGACGTGCCCGACCGCTTCATCAAGGTCGCAAGCCGGTTTCTCGGCAGCGCCGTCGACTCGGCCGTCCGGCTCGAACGCTAGCGCGCGCGCTTCAAGCTCATGCGAGCCCGACGGGCTCGACGGTCACACGCCGCCCGGAGCCGGCACGTCGGACGGGAGGCACGGCTCATCCCCCTCGGCGTCGCCGTTCTCTTGCGTGAGGGTGTCGGTGAGCGTCGCCACGTCGTCGGCGAGCGACTTCACGTCCTCGCCGATCGCGGCGACCTCGCGCGCGAGGACGGCGAGGTCATCCGACACCGCGCGCACGTGGGCGTTCAGCGACACGATCGCCGTAGCAACGAGCAGCGAGCCGATCAGCACGCAGATGCCGAGGAAGAACGTCTGCTTCACGCTGGGCGATCCTCGG
>JBDSJB010000108.1:0-11856 GCA_039917665.1 Binatia bacterium | reverse complement strand
GCGCTCGCCGCGCTCGGCACGCGCTATGCCGATCGCGGCGTCGAGGTCGTCACGGTGGTGATCGACGGCTCGCGGGCGAAGGCCGAGCGCTTCCTCGACGAGGTCGTCCCGGCGCGCAGCATGACGGTCGTCTTCGATCCGACGGCGGACCTGCTCGCGCGCTTCGGCGCCTCCGGCATGCCGGCGCTCTACGTGATCGACCAGCGCGGCATCGTGCGTCTCGTCGAAACGGGCTACGACGCCGATCGCGTGACCGCGCTCACGCGCGTCCTCGACGGCCTCCTCGCCGACGGCGACGGCACGCAAGAAGCGAAAGTCGGCGCTGGTTCAGCGAGTCGCTGAACGATCCGATGCATCCCTACGTTCTCGTACCTGGGACCGGACTCGTGCAGCTCGGCGCGCCCGCTCACCTGGACGCAGCGGTAGCACGACTCCTCCGAGGGTGGCTTCGAGCTCGAAGACCTACAAGACGAGCGCGCACATCGGGTCGAGGCGGACCGCGGCGACCGCCGGAGCATCCGTCGGCAGGAGCCGTCACCGACTGGCCCCCGAGGGTCCCGTCGCATACCCTTGCGGCATGCTTCCACGTGCGCGCGCCGAGGATGCGGTACTGACCGACGACGCGACGGCGATCCCGACGCCGTCCGCGCTCCGTCCGGATCCGACGCGCGTGATACCTCCACCTCGCCGGAGCTACGTCGGGTCGGTTTCGCTCCTGGTTGCGACCCTTGGCGCCGTCGCGTGCCGGACGGCGCTCGCGTACGGCGCCGCCGCGCGATTCTCGTGGCTTCCGATCGTCGCCGCCGGATTCGAGGCCGCCATGGTCGGCGGCATCGCCGACTGGTTCGCCGTCACTGCCCTCTTCCGCCATCCGCTCGGCATTCCGATTCCCCACACCGCGCTGGTCGTCGAACGACGGGACAAGCTCGTCGACGGCATCGTCGACACGGTGCAGGACGAGTGGCTCTCGCCCGCCGTGATCGGCTCGAAGCTCGCGCTCTTCGCGCCCAGTACCGTGATCGTCGACTGGCTCCGCGATCCCGAGCACGTTGGACGGCTCGGTGGTCCACTCCGCGACGTCCTGCGGGGCGCCGCGCGCATCCTGACCGAGCCCGAGCTCGCGGTTTTCGCCGAGCGTACGATCCGGCGGGAGCTCGCCGGCCTGCCGATCGACGCGACGGCGGGCCGCTGGCTCGCGACCGCCGCGCAGAGCAAGAGCGCGCAGGCCGCGTTCACCAGCGTCGCAATGTCGATCGCGAATCTCGCCGACCGCGAGCGTACCGCCGAGGAGCTCCGCTTCTGGCTCGAGCGCTCGGCGAAGACCCTCCGCGCCGGCGGCAAGCGCCTCGTCCCCTTGCTGCTGCGCCGTCGGCTCGTGCAACGCAAGCTCGTCGAGGCCATGTGCAGCTACGCGTCGGCGGAGTTCCGCGCTGCGGCCGAGGAAGATGAGCACCCGCTTCGCCGCACCGTCTTCGAAGCGATCCACGGCTTCGCTGATCGCGTCGCCGCCGGCGACCCGCAGGCACTCCGCCAGGCCGAGGCGTTTCGCGCCACGATGCTGGAGTCCCTTGCGACCGGGCCGCTGCTACGGGACGGCCTCGCGCAGCTGCGCCGCCAGCTCGAGGAGGATCTCGCGACTGAGGCGAGTCCGCTCTCGTCGCTCGTCGATCGGCGGCTCCGTACGACCATCGTCGAGTGGCTCGACGCTCCGGACCACCGCCAGACCTTCGATCAGTGGGTGCGCACCATGAGCCAGGATCTGCTGCAGCGGCATCACCATCAGATCGGCCGCACGGTTCGCGACTACCTCGACGGCCTGAAGGACGAAGAGCTCGTCGAGCGAATCGAGGCCCGCGTCGGCGCCGACCTGCAGTACATTCGGCTGAATGGCGCGGTCATCGGCGGCCTCGTCGGCATTCTCTTGGCCGTGCTGCACACATTCTTCGGCTGAGCGCGCCGCGCGAAGCGACGTCGACTAATTCAGCTCGTCGAGCGTCATCGAGAAGCTCGGCGCGAACGTCGCGAGGAAGTACCGCACTTCGGGCTCCTCGATCGCGCGCACATCGCGCTCCAGCACCTGAGCGGCCTTACGGAAATCGTCGTTGCCGGCCCGCAGCTCTTCGAGGCACTTCAAGTACGCGGTGAGCTTGTCGGCGGCCTTCACGATCGTCCACTCCGCGGCGTCGGCGTCGGCCGGAAAGAGCAGCGGCGTAAAGCTTGCCGCCAACGCGTCCGGCAGCATGCTCTGCAGGCGCCCGCTCGCGATGTCCTCGATCACGCGATGGGCGCGCTTGATCTCGGGGTTGAAGTGCTTGATCGGGGCCACGATGTCGCCCGTGATGACCTCGGCGGCGTCGTGGTAGAGCGCGAGCACGGCGGCCCGCTCGGGACGAACTTGGCCCCCGAAGAGCGTGTTGCGAATGACCGCCAGTGCGTGCGCGAGCATCGCCACCTGCAGGCTGTGCTCCTGCAGGTTTTCGACGTGGGTGTTGCGCATCAACCCCCAGCGCTTCACGAAACGCATGCGGGACAGGTAGGCGAAGAAATGGCTCACGCGCAGCTCCTCCTCGAACAGCGAGCGTAACCACAGGCTCGCCGCCGGCGCCAGCGCCAGGCGGAACCGCGTCTTCGTCCAGCCGTTGTCAGCCCGCGCTCAACAAGCTCACCACTCAGGGAGCGCGCCGCGGGTGCGCCTGGAAGAACTCCCAGATGCGCGCCGTCGCATCGCTCGGCCACGCGTGCCCTTGCGGGCCCTCGCAGACGACCACGTCGGCAGCGCAGCCGCGACTCGTGGTGCAGCCGGCACGGGCACCCTCGCGGTCGCCACAGTGATTGGCACCGCGCCACCATCCCTCCGCGACGGTGGTGAGCCGCGGCGGCACGACCTTATCGGCCGTGCCGTGGAAGAAGAGGATCGGCATGGGCGCGGCCGGCGCGCAGGTGTCGAGCGCCCGTGCGCCCGCGACCGGCGCCACTGCCGCCAAGCGGTCGGCGAGCTGGCAGCCGAGCAGGTTCGAGAGGAAACCGCCGTTGGAGAACCCGGTCGCGAAGATGCGGCGCCGATCGATGCAACGCTCCTGCTCCACCGCGTCGAGCATGGCACGCACGAACACGGCGTCGCCCGTACCCTCCGGACCGAGGTCCCAGCCCCGCCCTGTGGTGTTGAGCAGCCGCACGCCGTCGCGACCCTCGGCGTGCACGGCCACGAAATCGCCTGCGGCCGCGTGCTCGGCGAGGCCGATCCTCGCGCGCAGCCCGGCGGCGGAGTGCTGAAAGCCGTGGAACGCGAGCACGAGCGGCCGAGGCCGGTCGGCTGGGCTCGCCGCGGCGTCGATCAGGTAGCTGCGCTCCGCACCAGCGACGACCAGCGTGCGGCGCGCGCCGACGGCCGCGGGGAGCGCACCGGGATGGCACCCGGCACTCGGGACGGGCGCCAACGCAGCCGCGGCGGCAACGGCAGAGCTCGATCCCATGATCGGCTCGGCCGTCGTGTGACAACTCGCGCCGGGCAGGGCTGCCAGCACCGTCGCGACGAAGAGCCCCGACCCCCGACGGATCGTCATGCCGACTCCCGTGCGACGACGACCGCGGCCGACGGCACCCAACAATCGACGGGTTGCGCCCTGCCCTTCACCTGGGTCGCGCCGACGGACGCGAACGCGATGTCGGCGCCGACCCCGTGGCGGGTTTCGTCGGAGACGAGGATCGGCACGCCGTGCACCGTCGTCAGCTGCTCGATCCGCGATGCGACGTTCACCGCGTCGCCGTCGCCACGGTCGCGCGCGGATCGAGCCCGAGCCCCGCGATCGCCATCAGATTCAAGAAGAGCCCGGCACTGAATCCCGCGATCCCGCGATCGGCGATGACGCCGTTCAGCATCCCGTACTGCAGCAAGAACACCATCGGCACGTCGACGAGCGCGACCTCGAGACCCGCGATGCGAAACAGCGCGCCGCGCCGATAGCTCAGCCAGAAGAGTCCGACGGCAATCAGCCAGTGGACGGCGAAGAGCGCGATGCTGCGCGACCAGGTCGGGTCGAGCACGCGGCCCGCGACCACCGTCAGCACGAAGAAGCCCGAGATGCCGAGCAGCCGGAGCCATGCGAGACGCCGGCCGTTGTGGAGACGCTCCGCCGCCAGGGCGCCCGCGAACGCGTCGTCTTCGTCCGGCGGCGGCGCCATGCCCGGAGCCTGCTTCAGGTCGGCCGTGATTTCAATTCGCGCCGGTCGAATCCCGGTCGAATCGTTGATGCGCCCATGCTACTCGCGCGTCATGGCCCCTTCCGCACCGCTCACGCTCTACGGCGAGTCTTTCTGGATCAGCCCGTACGTGTTTTCGGCGTTCGTCGCGCTCCGTGAGAAGCAGCTGCCGTTCACCGTCGTCGAGGTCTCACTCGCGAAACGCGAGCAACACGACGCCACGTATCGCGATCGCGCCCTCACCGGCAAAGTCCCGGCGCTCGCCCATGGCGATTTCTGGCTCAGCGAATCGAGCGCGATCATCGAATACCTCGACGACGTTTTCCCGGGGCCGGCCCATCCGCGTGTGCTGCCCGCCGATCCGATGGCGCGGGCGCGCGCCCGTCAGGTGATGGCCTGGATCCGGAGCGACCTCATGGCGCTCCGCGAGGAGCGTCCGACGACCACGATGTTCTACGAGCGTGCGACGACGCCGCTCTCACCCGCGGGCGAAGCCGCCGCCGCCACGTTGATCCGCGTCGCCGAAGCGATCGTGCCGGACACGAGTCCGCACCTCTTCGGTGCGTGGACGATCGCGGACGCCGACCTGACCTTCATGTTGCACCGGCTGATCCTGAACGATCAGCCGCTGCCGGCCCGCGTCGAAGAGTATGCGCGCGCGCAGTGGCAGCGGCCGTCGGTGCAGGAATGGGTGGCACGCAGGCGGGTTGCTCTCGACCCGTATTGATCCGAGGGATCTCCCCCCGGGCGCGCGTGAGGTTTGGGCGACGGTTAGCCGTGCTCGGTCGGACCGCGCCAGGCCGCGATGCCCTCGACGACGTTGAAGACGTCGGTGCGGCCCTGCCAGACGAGGTAGACGGACGCGTCGAGGGAGCGGATGCCGTGCTCACAGTGGACCACGAGCGGCCCCGGGAGCGCGAGCACCTCGTCGATGCGCTCGACGAGCTCGTGCAACGGAACGAGCGTCGCGCCCGGAATCCGATGCGAGAAGAACTCGCCTTCAGTGCGCACGTCGAGAATGGTGCAGGCGCGGCCGGTCGCGAGCCACTCGGCGAGCTCGGCACAGCGCACCGACTGGACGTCGGCGACGCACGCCGCGAGCTCGGCGGCCGTCGGAACGGCGTCGGGATCGCGCGCGCTCAGTCGCAACTCCGCAGCCGGTTCATTCGCGACTCCGAAAAAGACCGAACGAGCTGGTGTAGCCGTGCAGGAAGGTCGACCCGTGGACGGGGCCGATCTCGCCGTTGCAGAAGAAGCCGCCGAGCGGCACCGGCCCGAGGTGACGCTGAAAGGCCGCGGTGTCGTGGTCGGGCTGACCGTAGAGCTGCTCGCCGCGACCGAGACACGCGAAGAGCAGTGAGCCCGCGGCGCGCCGCGCCGGTCCCTCGTGATGGCGCGCGAGCACGGCCTCGAGATCCTGCGCCGACGTCGCGGCGTCGCGCAGGTGGAACTGGACGACCATGCCGGTCCGGAGCGCGGCCCCGACCGCGACCGCCCCCGACTTGCCGTCGATTCCGAGCAGATTCCGAATGAGGAAGTCGCCCTGACGGTACTCCTGCTGCTCCTTCATCACGATCCCGAGGAAGAGCGAGTTCGCGAAGCGCTGGCGATCGCGCGGCTCGGCGCCGGAGAGGATCTCCTGCAACGCGGCGAGCGCCGGCTGACCGTCGAGCGTGTAGAGGACGTTCTGATCGGCGCGCGTGACGAACATCGGGTCGCCGATCGGCCGGCACCCTTGCGCCACGATGGTGTCGACCGCGACGTTACCGCCGAGCGCGATGCCGACGACGCCGGAGCGATAGACGGTGTCGCCGAGATAGAGCGCGTTGGCGCCGGGCTCGCGACCGCCGCTCGCGAGGCCGCCGATCTTCGGGCTCTCGGGGAACGCGGCGTCGAGCCCCGCGACGAGCGTCTCCGCATCGAAGGTGAACGGGTCGGGCAACAGCAGGAGACCGCTCGTCTGGCTCGGGGCCACGCCGAGCGCACGCTCCCATTCGGCCGGCGCCGCGGCGCGGTCGGGCAGCGTCTCGCCTTCGAGATGAAACGGCGTGAGCTCGACGCCGGGAAGCGCCGCCACCGTCAACGACACCCCGGCCTGCCGCTCGACCTCGCGACCACCGCCGATGACGCCGCCCGCCGAGCACCCGATGAGATGACGCGGCGCCAGTTGGCCCCGCACGAGCGCCGGCAGCCGTTCGTACTCGCCTTGATGCTGCTCGGAGACGAACGCGACCGCGAGATCCGGCGCTGCGCCACCGAGATCGCGCGTCACCGACGTGGTGACCTCGCGCACCGCGGCTTCCAGCGGCGACGCGGTCGAGATCGCAGACACCCAACGCATGGGGAAATTCCTAGGGGAGATGGGCGCGTGCCGCAAGCGCCGCTTGTGACTCGCACGGCATCGGCGTATGCGCGATCGATGCGCACCGACATCGAGTTCGTGAGCGAAGGCGTCACGTGTCGCGGCTGGTTGTACGTGCCCGAGCGTCGCACCGCCGACGCGCGCGTCCCGGCGATCGTCATGGCGCACGGTTTCTCGGCGGTGAAGGAAATGCGGCTCGATCGCTTCGCCGAGGTCTTCGCGGCGGGCGGCCTCGCGAGCGTCGTGTTCGACTATCGCGGCCTCGGCGCGAGCGACGGCGAGCCGCGCCAGGATCTCGACCCCTACGCCCAGTTGCGCGACTACCGGAACGCCATCAGCTTCGCCCGGCGCCGTCCCGAGATCGATCCGGCGCGCATCGGCGTGTGGGGCTCGAGCTACAGCGGCGGCCACGCGCTCATGGTGGGCGCGCTCGATCGTCGCGTCCGCGCGGTGGTCGCGCAGGTACCGCTGATCGACGCGCACGAGTGGCTGCGCGGGCTCGGTGACGAGCCGCTCGCGAGCCTCGTCGCGGCGCAGATCGCCGAGCGCGAGCGCATCTACGACGGCGGCGAGCCGGCGACGATGCCCGTCACCGGCGATCCGACGGCCGCGCTGGCCACACCCGACTCCGAGGCATGGTTCGGCGCGATGGCGAAGCTCGCGCCGACGTGGCGCAACAGCGTCACCCTACGCTCCTGGGAACGCATCCTCGAGTACTCGCCGCTCCGGTGGATCGATCGCATCGCGGCGACGCCGCTGCTCATCATCGCCGCCGAGCACGACGTCATCTGCCCGGTGCATCTCGCACGCGAAGCCTTCACACGCGCGGGCGAGCCGAAGAAGCTCGTCGTGCTGCCCGTCGGCCATTTCGATCCCTATGAGACACCGCATTTCGCGGCGGCATCGGGCGCGGCCGTCGAGTGGTTCACGCAGCATCTGCTCGGACGCTGAGCGGCACGGTGGCAAAACAACGCTCTCGTCTTCCGACGTACGGCGCCGCCGGCCGGCTCGCGCGCATCGTGCTCGGGCTTTTGTCGCGGCCGCACGGCTGGCCGCTCACCGCGATCACGGAGGAGCTCGGCATCTCGGAGCGTACGCTGCTCCGGTATCTCGCCGTCTGCCGCAACGAGCTCGTCGATTCCGCCGGCCGTCCCATGGTGGAAGTCGTCGGTCAGGGCGCCGCGCGCGCACTCCGGCTGGTCGAGGGCGGATCGGCGCCCGACGCCGGCGTCTTCGAGGCCGTCTTCTTCTATTTCACCCAGACCGTGCTCACGTTCCTCGAAGGCACGGTGTTGAAGGATGGCGTCGCGGGACTCTGGGAACGGCTGCACCGCGGGCTGCCGGCGTCGCAACGCACGCGCCTCGCGAACCTCAACAAGAAATTCTACGCCGTGCCGTTCGCCGCCAAGGACTACCGCGGCTCGGACGAGCAGCTCGACCTCACGGTGCGCTGCCTGATCGACCAGCACCGGATGCGCGTCGACTATCAAGGGCTCCTCGGCGAAGGAAAAGTGCACGACGTCGATCCTTACACGCTCGTGCACTACCGCGGCGGCCTCTACTTGATCTGCTACAGCCACCGTTTCCGCAAAACGATCTGGCTCGCGATCGAGCGCATCCGGAGCGTCACGAAGCTGCCCCATCGTTTCGACTACCCGGCCGGCTACAGTCCCGAGAAGCACACCGAGGGCATGTTCGGGATCATCGAGGGCCCGGAGACGCCGGTCGAGCTCCTGCTGCTCGGCAAGGAAACGACCGCGTTCCTGTCGTCGCGCCGCCTGCACCCGACCCAACGCTTCACACCCCGCCCCGACGGCACCACGCTCCTCACGATGACGGTCCGTGGCACGGCCGAGCTCGCGACCTGGATCATCAGCCAGGCGCCGTGGGTCGAGGTGCTGCGGCCGCAGGCGTTGCGGGACGAGGTGGCGGAACGGCTGCGGGCGGGGGCGCGCTTGTATCCGGCCGCACCCAAGCGCGAGCCAACGGCAAAGCGCGAAGCTGGCTCGGCCGCACCCGGCCGCCCGAAACCCGCCCCGAAACGGCCGCCAGGGAGCAGTCGTAAATCGCACGATGCGGGCTAGCGGGCCCCCGTCGGGGATGCTACAGCAGCTACGCGCGATCGGTTTTTTCCAAGCGCCCGCGGGTGACCGCGTGGAGCTCTTGCCGCGATAGCATTCCGGCGGCGGCGCCACAGCCACTCGCGAGAACGACCCCGGTAGGTAGCTCGGCCGCAGGCATGTCACGTCTCGGCACGTGCTGCTGGCCAATACTGACGGAGGAAAGACGCGATGCTCGGTAAGATCCAGGAGCTGCTCGGCGGGAACGGCGATTCACTTTTGAAGCACACGTGCCGCACCATCCCCAAGGAAACGCTGCACGCCCCTGGACCCGACTTCCTCGACCGTGTCTGGATCGATTCCGATCGGAAACCGCCGGTCCTCCGAAACCTCCAAGCGCTCTTCGGACACGGCCGTCTCGCCAACACCGGCTACGTGTCGATCCTCCCCGTCGATCAGGGCATCGAGCATTCGGCCGGCGCGAGCTTCGCCCCGAACCCGATGTATTTCGACCCGAAGAACATCGTCGAGCTCGCGATCCAGGGCGGCTGCAACGGCGTCGCGAGCACGCTCGGCGTGCTCGGCGCGGTGTCGAAGCGCTACGCGCATCGCATTCCGTTCATCCTCAAGTTCAACCACAACGAGCTCATCACGTACCCGAACAAGGCCGATCAGATCGTCTTCGCCAGCATGAAGCAGGCTTTCGACATGGGCTGCGTCGGCGTCGGCGCGACGATCTACTTCGGCTCCGACGGCGGCGGCCGCCAGATCGTCGAAATCGCGCGCGCGTTCGAGCAGGCCCACGACCTCGGGATGTTCACGGTGCTGTGGTGCTACCTCCGCAACAACGCGTTCAAGACCGACAAGGTCGACTACCACGAGTCGGCCGACCTGACGGGTCAGGCCAACCACATCGGCACGACCATTCAGGCCGACATCATCAAGCAGAAGCTGCCGATCAACAACGGCGGCTACACCGCGCTCAAGTTCGGCAAGACCGATCCCAAGGTCTACTCCGACCTGACGACCGATCACCCGATCGATCTCTGCCGGTACCAGGTCGCGAATTGCTACATGGGCCGGAGCGGGCTCATCAACTCGGGCGGCGCCGCCGGCAAGAACGATCTCGCCGACGCCGCCTTCACCGCCGTCGTCAACAAGCGCGCCGGTGGCACCGGTCTGATCTCGGGCCGGAAGGCGTTCCAAAAACCCATGAAGCAGGGCGTGGAGATCCTGAACACGATTCAGGACGTCTACCTCTGTAAGGAGATCGGCCTCGCCTAGACATCGCCGACGACGTGGGCGCGGGGCGGCGGGTTCCGAGGGAACCGCCGCTGCCACTGCGCCCGACGGCAGCCCGGACACGACTCCGGCCGAAAGCACGGCACCCGCCGCCGCGGCGGAAGCACGACCCGCCGGCGACGGCACGACTCCGCGCCCGCCCGGCGCACGCCGACGACGCGGCCGTGGCCGCCGTCACGGCGGTCCCAAGCCGAACGCCCCGACGCAGGTCGCCGTCGATGCGACGGCGAACGGCGGCGACGACGCCTCGTTCGACGGCGACGGCGACGACTCGCCTGACGGGCAAGATGCGCGTGGCAGCGACGGCGCGGACGCGGGAGCCGGC
Source organism: Binatia bacterium (assembly GCA_039917665.1). Lineage (GTDB taxonomy): Bacteria > Desulfobacterota > Binatia > UTPRO1 > UTPRO1 > UTPRO1. The sequence continues at coordinate 1,607 of JBDSJB010000108.1, read as the reverse complement.
CAGCCCGGCGCACCGAACGGCGCCAAGCGACGACGCCGCCGCCGGCGCCGACGCGGCCCGGGCAGCGACCGTCCGAACGTCGCGCCGAACAGCGCCGTCGAAACCGCCGCGCGCCGGCTCGGCATCCCGCGCCTCTACCATGAGCAGCAGCGCATCATCAGCGAAGTGACGGGCGGGAAGGACGTGCTGGTCGTGTTGCCGACGGGCTACGGCAAGTCGGCCTGCTACCAGATCCCGTCGATGACGCTGCCGAAGCCGGTCGTGCTCTGCTCGCCGCTCCTGGCGCTCCTCGAGGATCAGCACACGAAGCTGCAGAAGCTCGACGTGCCGGTCGTCCGTCTCGACGGCACCGTCCGCGGCAAAGCGCGGCGCACCGCGTTCGAGCGCCTGAACGAGGGCGGATCGATCCTGCTCATGACGACGCCCGAGACGCTCGGCTCGCCCGAGCTGCTCGAGTCGCTCTCGAAGACCGGCGTCAGTCTCGCGGCCGTCGACGAAGCGCACTGCATCTCGGAATGGGGTCACGATTTCCGGCCCGCGTATCTCCGCATCGGCGAGCACCTGCGAGCGCTCGGCCGGCCGCCGATCATGGCACTCACCGCGACCGCGACCGAGCGCGTCCGTGAGGACATCAGCCGTTGGCTCGGTCTCGCCGATCCCGTCGTCGTGTCGAGCTCGCCGCACCGCGCGAACCTCGCGTTCCAGGTCCTCGAGTGTCAGGGCGACATGCGGTCACGAGCGCTCATCCGCTTCGTGCGGCGCCTGCACCGTCCGGGCATCGTGTATTGCACCACGACGCGCGAGGTCGACAGCGTCTATCTCGTGATGCGCCAGCTCGACATTCCCGCGCACCGCTACCACGGCAAGATGACCGCGGCGGAGCGCGCCCACGAGCAAGAGATGTACATGAAATCGGGACGGCGGACGGTGATGGTCGCCACCAGCGCCTTCGGCCTCGGCATCGACAAGCCCGACATCCGCTACATCATCCACTACCAAGCCCCGGCCTCGCTCGAGCAGTACGTGCAGGAAGCCGGCCGCGCCGGCCGTGACGGCCGCCGCTCCGACTGCATCCTGCTGTACGATCCCGCCGATCGCGACATTCACGAGCTGCTGCTCGGGAAGAGCCGCGTCCGACCCGACCAGCTCTACAAGATCGGTGAAGCGCTCGCGGCGTGGGGCGGTGAAAACCGCACGCCGACGCTCGAAGCGCTTTCGATGTCCGCCGGCCTCGGCCCGCGCATCACGCAAGCGCTGCTCGCCATCCTCGAAGAGGCGGAGCTGGTGCGCTTGAGCGATGGGACGATCGAGGTGCTCCGCCCCGACACGATCGAGGAAGAGTCGCGCAGCCTCTCCGGACAGTTCGCGACCATCCGCACGCAAGACGGCCGGCGCCTGGATTCCGTCGCCGAGTACGTGCACTCGTCCGGGTGCCGCGCGGTCACGCTGCGGCGCTACTTCGGCGAGTCGAACGAGCGGCCGTGCGGGCTCTGTGATGCCTGCCGCGGCGTCGCCAAGCGTCCCTCGAGCTTCTACGAGCCGGTCGTCCGGCCCCCGCGTCGCCGCCGCAAAGACCGCGTTGCCGCGCGTCGCAACGAGCGTGGCCG
>JBDSJB010000107.1:0-2606 GCA_039917665.1 Binatia bacterium | reverse complement strand
ATCGGGATCGGCGCACACCTCGAGCGGGTGGCTGGTGCAGGGGCTCGGACACCCCGGGTCGCCGAGCACGAGGTCGGCGTTCCCGATGTTGCTCGAGACGGCGCTGAAGCGGAGGAGGTCGACACCGGTCAGCGCCTCGGCGCAGCCTTCGGCGACGTCACCGCTCGCGACCGACGCATTCAGCTCCAGGTGCACGCTGTTGATCGCAGGCACCATGTCGGGGAGCGCGGCGCTGGTCGCGACGGGCGTCGGGGTTCGCGTGACGGTCAGCGTCGTACTGGCGGTCGGCAGCGGCGTCGCGGTGCGGGTCGCGGTCGGTGACGCGACCGGCGTCGCGGTGACCGTGACCGGTGGCGCTTCCGGAGTTTCCGTCGCGGTCACGGTCGCGGTCGCCGTGGCAACGGCGGTCAGCGTCGGGGTCGGCGCGGGATTTTTCTTGGTCTTGGTCGGGAACGGCAGCGGCAAGAGCTGCGCGCGCGAGGGTACGGCGTCGAGGACGGCCCCGACGCTCACAACGATCGCAAGCAGGATGATGCGCAGTCTCAGCACGGAGGAATGATCGGACCGACGTTGCCGCTCGGGCAACTTCCGGGGGACCCCAAATACGCTCTACTGCGGACGCGTAGTCAACTCGGAGGGACCCCGAGCGCATCCGCGATAGCGCACCCGACATCGTCTACGATCGGCCTTGACGGTTCTGGGGCCCGGCCAGTACACCAACGCCCGACCACAGGAGGTCATCCGATGATCCAACTCCGCCTCGCCGCCCTCGCGCTCCTCATCTTCACCACCAGCGTCGCCCACGCGCAGGAATGCGCGCTCGGCACGTCACCGACCTGTGGCGGCACGTGTCAGGCCGGTTTCGTCTGTGGGGTCGTCGGCGAGGCGCCGAATCCGTGCGGCTGCGTCCCGGGTGACGTTCTCAGCCAGAAGAGAATGGCCATCAAGCTCAACTTCTCGAAGCCGCTCGCTGACTCCGTCGCGCTGCAGGCCTTCATGCCCATTCCGGCCGACTTCACGGTGGCCGGCCGCATGGTGGCGATCAACATCGGTGGCGTCGTGCGGACGTTCGTCCTCGACTCCAAGGGCGCGGCCAAGAGCGACGGCGGGCAGATCAAGCTCGCGGTCAAATCGAAGAAGGGCGTCGTCGCGGCGCAGGATGCCTTGCTCTCGTTCAAGGCGTCGAAGGGCAACTTCGCCAACGACCTTGCCGACGAAGGGCTGATCAACGTGACGACTGATCCAACGCCCGTCGAGGTCCGCGCGGCGGTACGGATCGACACTCACACGTTCGCGACGGCCGTGCCGCTCACCTACAAAGCCAAGCAAGGCAAGTCGGGCAAAGCGGCGAACGCGAAGTAACCGGCCGCTCGCACCTCGGCGACTCGGCGGATAAAGGACCTCCGTGGATTCGCTGCGCATCGGCTGGATCGGCACCGGCATCATGGGGGACTCGATGTGCGGCCACCTGATGACGGCCGGCCATCCGGCGACCGTCTTCACCCGAAGGCGCGAACGGGCCGAGCCGTTGTTGGCGCGCGGCGCCGTGTGGGCCGATACGCCACGCGCCGTCGCCGCGGCTTCGGGCGTCACGTTCACGATGGTCGGCTACCCGGCCGACGTCCGCGAGGTCGTGCTCGGACCCGACGGCGTGCTGGCCGGCGCGGCGCGCGGCACCGTCCTCGTCGACATGTCCACGAGCGAGCCGGCCCTCGCCCGCGAGATCGACGGCGCGGCCCGCGCGCGCGGCGTGGCGACGCTCGACGCGCCGGTCTCCGGCGGCGACATCGGCGCGCGCGAAGCGCGGCTCTCGATCATGGTCGGCGGCGAGGCCGCCACCTTCGCGCGCATCCGTCCCCTCTTCGAACGCATGGGCCGCACCATCGTGCATCAGGGCCCCGCCGGCTCCGGGCAGCACACCAAGATGGTGAATCAGATCCTGATCGCGACGGGCATCATCGGCGTCTGCGAGGCTCTCATCTACGCCCGCAAATCCGGCCTCGACGTTCCGACCGTGCTCGAGTCGGTCTCGGGGGGCGCTGCCGGCTCCTGGTCGCTCACGAACTACGTGCCACGCATGGAGCGCGGGGACCTCGAGCCCGGGTTCATGATCGAGCACTTCGTGAAGGACATGCGGATCGCGCTCACCGAAACGAAGCGCATGGGCCTGGAGCTCCCCGGCCTCGCGCTCGCCGAGCGGCTCTACGCGTCGCTCGTCGACGCAGGACACGGCCGCAAGGGCATTCAAGCCCTGATCCTCGCGCTCGACCGCGTCGGCTAGGGACCGTCAGGTAGGGTCCAGTCTGTTCGCGAGGCCTCGGTCTGTGTTGGGCGGTGTCGCCGGTGGGTGGGTCAGGGTGTGCTCCTACGGTCGCCGGTTTGCGGCCACCCAGCGCGTACAACCTGCCGCTGCCACCACGACCGGCGCACACGCGAGCTGCGGCTCCCCGGAGCACACCCTGACCCACCCACCGGCGAGGCATCACAACGAGAAAGATCGGGCGCGCCGACTCGCACTACCAACCGACGGCTCCATTAGATCGAGTGATGATGCAGCCGGCGGGCGGGTCGGGGATGGCTCCGGGGAGCCGCAGCTCGCGTGTGCG
>JBDSJB010000106.1:0-2636 GCA_039917665.1 Binatia bacterium | reverse complement strand
CGCCCGCGGGTCCGATCTCGGTCAGGAGCACTTCCCCGCAGCTCGCCCGTGCCGCGGTCGTCAAACCTGGGAGTGCCATGCGCTGCCGCGACGCGCCGATCGGTCGATGCGCGCCGGTCGCACGCGCCACGCCGATCGCAGTGCTCCGGCTCCGCAGGACCCGTGGGCGCCCCCTCCGCCGCACGCGTTCCCCGACGGCCGCCGTCGCGGAACGCCGGCGCACCCTGGCGGATCACGCCGGGGCGTCAGCGGATGAGATCGATGCCGCGCATGTACGGGCGCAGCACTTCCGGGATCGCCACCGTTCCGTCGGCCTGCTGATACGTCTCGAGCACGCCGATCACCACGCGCGGCAGCGCCAAGCCCGAGCCGTTCAGCGTGTGCACGAGCTCCGGCTTCGCTTGCGGCGCCGGCCGATAGCGGATGTTCGCCCGACGGGCCTGAAAATCTCGAAAATTGGAGCACGAGCTGACCTCGAGCCACTCGTTGCAGCCGGGTGCCCAGAGCTCGACGTCGTACTTCATGGCGGCGACGAAGCTGAGGTCGCCAGTGCACATCTGGATCACGCGGTGCGGAAGACCGAGCCGGCGACAGATGTCCTCGGCGTCGTCGAGCAGCGTCAGTAGCTCGGCGTCGGACGTCGCGGGATCGACGAACTTCACCATCTCGACCTTGTCGAACTGGTGCCCGCGCTTGATGCCACGGACGTCGCGGCCGGCGGACATCTTCTCGCGGCGGAAGCACGGCGTGTAGGCGACGTGGCGCACCGGCACCGTCCCGGGCTCGAGGATCTCGTCGCGATAGAGATTCGTGACGGGCACCTCGGCGGTCGGTATCCACCAGATGTCTTCCTCGGCGTCCCGGTAGAGATTGTCACCGAACTTCGGGAGGTTGCCGGCGCCGACGAGGCATTCGCGACGCACCATCGCCGGCGGGTAGACCTCGGTGTAGCCGTGGCTACCGACGTGGAGGTCGAGCATCCAGTTGATGAGCGCCCGCTGCAGCTGCGCCCCGGCGCCCTTCAATACATAGAAGCGTGAGCCGGAAACCTTGGCGCCGCGCTCGAAGTCGATGATCCCGAGCGCCTCGCCGATCTCCCAGTGCGGCTTCGGCGTGAAGTCGAAGGTACGCGGCGTCCCGACCTCGCGGACCACCACGTTGGCGTGCTCGTCGGCGCCGACCGGGACGTCCGGGTGCGGAAGATTCGGCATCTCCAGCATGCGGCCCTCGAAACGGGCTTCCGCCGCGGTGACGAGCTCCTCGGCCGCGGCGATCTGGTCGCCGATTCCGCGCGTCGCGGCGATCGCCTGCTCGCGCTCGGTGGCGTCTTTCAGCGCCCCAATCCGCTTCGACGCCTGCCCGCGCTCGGCTTTGAGCGTCTCCAGCTTCGTGATGGCGGCGCGGCGCTCCACGTCGAGCGCGAGGATCTCGTCCACCTCGCGCGCTTCCACGCCGACGGTGGCGAGCCCGCGTTTCACGGCGTCGGGTTGGTCCCGAATCAAGCGAATATCGAGCACGGGCGCGTCGTAGCATCGGCCTCCGGGGCTCGCAACGTCGCGTGTCATCGCGAATCACGATCTGACACGCAGGCGTTGATTATCGAGCGCGGTTGCTCGTCGTATCCGAGGTGCAGCGGCGAGAGTGCTGAAGAACACCCTCCATACCCTGGCTCGCACGATGGACGCGCCGAGACGGAGAGCCGCTTTTGGCTAGCGCGCCGCCGCAAACGATCCCAGGTCGTGAGCAGTGCGGCGCCGGAAGCGGCACCTCACCCCCCGAAGGCGTCCCGCACGTGCGTGATCGTCGCAACATCGTCGCGGAGGTCGACCGCCACGACGTCGAAGCGCATCGGCCGGTCGTGCAGATCCGGATGATACGCGAGAAAATGTCGCGCCACCCGCACGACCTGCCGCTGCTTCGCCGGCGTCACGGATTCGAGCGCGCCGCCCTGACGAGCCGAGCGCCGGGTGCGGATCTCGCAAAAGACGAGCGTCTCCCCGTCGAAGGCGACGAGGTCGATTTCCCCGGCCGGCGCACGAACGTTCCGTGCCAGGACGGTGAGCCCGTGCGCCTCGAGGTACGCCGCCGCCCGCTCCTCGCCGTCGCGCCCGCATTGCTGGCGATCTCGCGTCATGCTGAGAAACTACGCTCCCGATACCCTGGCGATAGCCTCCGAGTACCCCGCGTCTCACACCACGCGCTTCCGATCAGGAGGACGGCGCGTCTACGGCAGGAGGCGACGGCGACGCCCGCCGCAGTGAATTCTCGGCCTTGTGACAGCAAACGCCCGCAACGTGCCCGGCGCGTGCCTTGCACCTCGTCCGTGCATGCGGACCTCGATCGGCGCCGTCATCGCTTCCATCTCGTCCCCTGGCTCGGCTTCGCCAGCGCGCAGCCTGCCGCAAGCATCATCCGACTGCGGCTCGAGCGGGTGGGAAACCGATGACCCATACCATCGTGCAAGTCGTGTACTTCGATCTCGGCGACACCCTGGTCACGGGGTCCGTCTGGTCCCGGGGGCGCAGGCCGTCCTCGCAACGTTGGCCGCGCACAGCATCCGGATCGGCATCATCTCCAATACGGGAGATCTCACGCGCGATCAGTTGCTCGCCATGCTTCCACCCGACTTCGATCTC
>JBDSJB010000105.1:0-14865 GCA_039917665.1 Binatia bacterium | reverse complement strand
CGGCGGCGCAGAGACGACGGGAGACTCGCCGCGTGGTCTTCCGGCCGATCGAGATCGCTTCGCCAAAGGGGAGAGGCCTCGGCGACCCGCTCGCTCGACTAGTTCAGAAAGCCCGAGCGCGGGGTGTCGTCGTCATCGGCGTCCGCGACCGGTCCGGCATGGTGGTGGGCGAGCTTCCAGTTGCCGCCCTCCTGCACGAACACGTTGGTGGCCACGAGCTCGGCGGCATCGATGCTTTCCGTGCAGACGACGAACGCCGCCGATCCGGCGACGCAGGCAGTCGCCTCGGTACAGCGAATAGCAGGCGGGATCCCGTTCAAGATGCCGCGCCAGCTCGCCATGACGGCCTCGCGGCCGTTCAGCACCTGCCAACCGGGATGGACGCACGCGACCGGGGTATCGCGCGCCCAGAGCGCATCCATGGCGGCGACGTCGCGTTCCGTGAAGGCGCGATAGAAGGCGGCGTTGGCGGCGAGGACGGCGTCTTGGTCGGTGGTCATGCGGCGGCTCCCTTCGAGGTGAGGCGGGATCTTCGCACGCATGGCGCACGATGCAACTTGCGCGGAGCCCTCAGAGCAAGCCCTGGAATGCGTCGACGGCGTACGCCAGATCGGCGTCGGTGTGCGTGGCCATCACCGTGACCCGGAGGCGTGCCGTGCCGTCGGGGACGGTCGGCGGACGGATGGCTTGCACGAAGACCCCGCGCTCGAGGAGGCCGCGCGACCATGCGAGCGCACGCTCGCTGCTGCCCGTGAGGACGGGGATGATCGGGCCTTCGCCCGGCGGGATCTCGAATCCGAGACGGCGGAGGCGGTCGCGGAGCGTGGCGGAGATCGTCGCCAAGCGCGCGCGGCGTTCGGGCTCGCGCTCGACCACGTCGAGCGCCGCGTCGACGGCCGCCACGACCGGCGGCGGGAGGGCCGTCGTGTAGATGAAGCTCCGCGCGCGGTTCACCAGCAGCTCGATCAACGAACGGCTGCCGGCGACGAACGCGCCCGCCGCGCCGAGCGCCTTCCCGAGCGTGCCCATCTGGACGGTGACGGCGTCGCCGATCCCGAGGGCTTCGACGAGGCCGGCACCGTTCGGGCCTTCGATGCCAGTCGCGTGGGCCTCGTCGACCATCACCATGGCGTCGTGGGCCGCCGCGACCGCCACGAGGTCGCGGAGCGGCGCATGGTCACCGTCCATGCTGAAGACGGAGTCGGTGACGACCAGACGCCGGCGCGCCGGATGGCGGGCGAGCTGGTCGTCGAGCGCGTGTGCGTCGGCGTGCGGGTAGACGTGGACGTCCGCGCCGGAGAGCCGGCAGCCGTCGATGATGCTCGCGTGGTTCAGCTGATCGCTGAAGACGGCGTCGCCGCGTCGGACGAGCGCGGTGATGGCGCCGACATTGGCGTGATAGCCCGTCGGGAAGAGCAGCGCCGCTCCCGTGTGTTTGAAGCGCGCCAGGCGGGTTTCGAGATCGCGATGCATCGCGAGCGAGCCCGAGATCAATCTGGACGCGCCGGCGCCTACGCCGGCGCTTTGCGCCGCGTGTGCTGCCGCCGTGGCGAGGGCGGGGTGGTTGGCGAGCCCGAGGTAGTTGTTGGAGCAAAGCAACAGCGCGCGTACGCCGTCGACGGTCACCCATGTGTCGACGGCGCCCTCGATCCGACGGAGCTCGCGCCAAAGCCCGGCGGCACGGATGTGGGCGAGCTCGTCGGCGAACGGATCGTGGGGCACGGCGTTCGCGGCGATAGTCGCTGCCTCCCGACTAGTCAACCGCAGGATGCTTCCGAGTTGACGTCGCATGGACCAGCCGCGTCCGGTCGGCTAGAAGCTCCGCGTGGTCGCGGGTGACGCATCGATCCTGGCGCCGCTCGCGAGCTTCTACGCCGCGGCGGGCCGCACGCTCCCCGCGGTCGAGACGGTGGACGACGGCGCGGTCCCCGCCCCGGTTGCCGCCCTCCTGCGGCCCGCGAGCCCGCTCACGCCGCGCCTCGAGCATCGCCACGGCCAGGCGCTCGCGCTCCGCGTCCTCGAGCGCCGGCGCGCCGGCGACCTCTACGCGCGGTGCGTGGTGCTCCTGCGGGGCGACGGCGTGCCGGTCGTGCTCGGCGCGATCGAGATCGATCTCGGCCGGCTCCCGGCGGCGATGCGCGCCGAGGTGCTCGCCGAAAACGTGCCCTTCGGTCACATTTTTGCGACCGCTCACGCCGCCCCCGATGCGCTCCTCCGGGTGACCTGCGACGGGTGGGTTGGCGATGCCCTCGGTCTCACCGACTACGACGGCTGGCTCTACGGCCGGCGCCGGACGCTCGTCGACGAGCGCGGCGCCGTCGTAGCGACGATCGTCGAGATCCTCGCACCGGCGTCCGAGGGTGACGACGTCCCTCGGTCCCGCCAGTAACGCGGGCGCCGGCTCAGCTCCACTCGTCGCGGCGAATGCCGCGGACACGCTTGAACGTCGCCGATGCGAGCGCGAAGAGCTGCACGACTGCGCCGCCCCACCAGAAGTTGACCGCGACGGCGTCGTCGAGCGAGCGCGTGTGATGCCACCACCCGTGCGGGATGAAGAGCGTCTCGCCGTCGCCGACGATGCCGCCGACCGGTCGTTTGGCGCGAAAGCGCGGATGGCGCGCATAGTCGGGATGCTCGGGATCGACCGAGGAGAAGTTGGGCATGCCGGAGAAGAAACCGCGCGGGTACATGCCGGCGCCGCCCGGTGGGTAGAGCAGCCAACGCTTCCGGCCAGTGAGGTGCACGTTCAGGTTGTGCGGCACGTCGCGGTGCATTGGCGTCACGGTGCCGGCTTTCCCGACCCAGAACTTGGCGCGGAGGTGGGAGGCGTTCGCGCAATACGCGGGAACGCCATGGTCGGCTTGGAACGCTGGCGGGAGATTCCACGTTGGCGCCATCACGTAGTGACTCGCGGTTCCGGGCTGCGCGAGGGAGGCGATGAAATCCCGCAGGGCGACGTGCCGGAACTCGACGCCGTCCCCCGCGAGCGTGCCGTCGGTCAGCACTGCCGCGACCACCTGCGCGTCGCCGTAGCGCTCGGCGACGTTCGCGAACGTCCATTCGCGCGGCGGCGCCCAGTCGGCGGTCAGCCCCGTCAGCACGACGGGTTTCCCGGGACGCACATACAGGCGCTCGAACGTCTCGACGTCGGGGGCCGCGACGCGATCGAGCTCGGTGATACTGACGGCGGGAGTGTCGTCCGCGACGGGCGCCGCGGCGGTGGGGATCATACCCGCTATGCGTTCAACGGGACGCGGCCGGCTGTCAACTCGTTTGTGCGCAAAGGTGGCGAACGGGCGATGACCGGCGTGCCGCCTAGGGCGTCAGGCGTTCCAGCATGCGCGGAAACGGAATCGTTTCCCGCACGTGGTGCAGCCCGCAGAGCCACGCGACCATGCGCTCGATGCCCATGCCGAAACCGGCGTGCGGCACTGATCCATACCGCCGGAGATCCAGGTACCAACCGAACGCTTCCTCGGGGAGGCCGTGCGCGCGGATGCGCCCTTCCAGCGTTTCGAGATCGTCTTCGCGCTGGCCGCCGCCGATGATCTCGCCATAGCCTTCGGGCGCCAGCACGTCGACGCAGAGCGCGAGCCGCGCGTCGGTCGGATCGGTCTTCATGTAGAAGGCCTTCGACGCCGCCGGATAGCGATGCACCAGCACCGGCCGATCGAATTGCTGCGAGAGCACGGTCTCTTCGTCGGCTCCGAGGTCGTCGCCGAAGCTCACCGTCTTGCCCGCGGCCGTGAGGCGCGCGAGCGCGTCCTCGTAGGTGATGCGGGGGAACGGCCTCTGCACCTTCGCGAGGAGTGTCGTGTCGCGCTCCAGTATGGCGAGCTCGGCGTGCCGTTCGGCGACGACGCGCGCGACCACCTCCACCAGGAAGTCCTCGGCGAGATCCATGTCGTCATTGAGGTCGGCATAGGCGACCTCGGGCTCGATCATCCAGAACTCGGTCAGGTGCCGGCGGGTTTTCGACTTCTCCGCGCGAAAGGTCGGACCGAAGCAGTACACCTTGCCGAAGGCCATCGCGCCGGCCTCCATGTAGAGCTGCCCGCTCTGCGTGAGGTACGCCTTGTCGTCGAAGTAGCCGACCTCGAACAGCGTGGACGTGCCCTCGCAGGCGGCGGGCGTGAAGATCGGCGCGTCGACCAGCGTGAAGCCGCGCGAGTCGAAGTAGTCGCGACAAGCACGGACGACGCTCGCCCGGACGCGCATGATCGCGTGCTGGCGTGACGAGCGGAGCCAAAGATGGCGATGGTCGAGCAGAAACGCGGGGCCGTGCTCCTTCGGGGTGATCGGATACTCGCTCGCTTCGCTGACGATCCGGACGTCGCGGACGCCGAGCTCGAAGCCGAGCGGCGAGCGCGCGTCGGCACGGATGGTGCCGGTCACCTCGATCGACGACTCCTGCGTCACGTGGCCGGCGCGCTCGAAGACCTCGGGCGCGACGTCCTTCACGAACACCACGCACTGAATGGTGCCGGTGCCGTCACGCAGTTGGAGAAAGTGCAGCTTGCCGCTCGAGCGCCGACCGTAGAGCCACCCGCGCAGCGTCACCTCGCTGTCGACGTGACGGTGCACGTCCTCGACCCAGACCCGCATGCCCGACCTCCAGTTGCGTTGTGCGCACTGCGCACCTGCCCTTGCCCGCACGGCGTGCGCGCAGCGCGCACATCCCCTTGCACGCGCGGTGCACATGCGTTGTACGACCGCGAGCCAGCGACTATAGCTGCGCCGTCGGGACGGATGCCAGGCGAGATCGCGCTCTGCGCGTGCTCGGCCGAGGCGTCCCGCGAGGTGGAGGCGCGGTATGCGGCACATCGTCATGGGGATCCTTGCAGTGCTCGCGTTGATCGCGGCGTGCTCCCCGGCTGCGCACCGTCAGGTCGACGAGTGGGGCGAGGACAAGACGATGCGCCCCGAGATCACCGGCAACAACGCCAAGGACGAGGAGCGCTGGCGCCAAGAGCTCGCCTCCGATCCCTGGGGTGACGACGCGCACCTGCTCATGGACGAGCCGCCGGCCGGCGCGCCGGATGCGTTCGACGACGCGGACGACACGCCGCCCAAGGACTTCGTCGGGCCGCCCGCGCCGCCGTCGAGCTGGGACAACATGACGAAGGGCGGCACGAAGTTCGGCAGGGTATTTTTCTCCGTCATGACCGTGCTGGTGACGCTCGGCATGATGGCGGCGCCGTATCTGTTGATGATCTAGCGTCGACGGGCCGCACCGGCGAGCGTGCGGGCGACGTGGCGGTGGTAGTGCTCTTGCAGAGTGCGCGTCACCGGGCCGGGTTTGCCGTCGCCGATCCGTGATTGCTCGACGCGGACGACCGGCAGCACCTCGATCGTCGAAGCCGTGAGCAGCACCTCGTCGGCCGCGAGCAGCTCGCGGCGGGTGAGACGGCGCTCGACCAGCGGAACGCCCGCGCGCTTCGCGAGGGTGGTCAGCACGTGACGCGTGACGCCGGGGAGAATGCCGTGCAGGGGCGGCGTGATCAGCCGGCCGCGCTCGACGGCGAAGACGTTGCTGGTGGTGCCTTCGAGCACGGTGTCGTCGGCGCCGAGATAGACGGCCTCCCAGGCGCCGCGCCGCTTGGCGATCATCTTGCCGAGCACGGCCGGGAGATAGTGCAGCGTCTTGTGGCTCGGCAGGGTCGCCGTGACGAGTCGGAAGGGAAAGAAGCAGATCCGAACGCCGCGTGCTTGCGCCGTCGGAACGCGCGGGTCGACCGGCGTCGCGAGCATCATGGTGGTCGGGCGGAGCGTCTTCGGCGGCACGATGCCGAACGGACCGGTGCCGCGCGACACCGTGAGCCGGACGGCCGCGTCCGTCGTGAGCAGGTCGTTCGCGCGGAGGCAGCGCTGCACCCGCGGTAGCCAGTAGTCCGGCGAGCCTTCGAAGGGAATACGGAACACGCGCGCCGACCGGGCGAGCCGGCGGAGATGCTGCGTCAGTCCGAAGGGCTCGCCCGCATAGGTGCGGACGGTCTCGAAGAGGCCGTCGCCGTAGACAAAGCCGCGATCGAGCGCCGAGATGGTCGCTGTGGCGGCCGGGACCAGGCGGTCGTTTAGCAGCAGGACCAAATCCTTCGCGCTCATCGGCTCGATCTCCGCGGTTCGGGGGCGGTGGCGCTGCCGCGTGGGTCGCCGGTGCCGAGAGCGCGGAAGAATGCCGCGGCCTTCAGATACAGCTCGTCGCGCTCGCGTGCCGCGTCCGAGTCGGCGACGATGCCGCCGCCGGCATGGTACGTCAGCCGCTCACCGCTCGCGATCGCCGTGCGGATGGCGACGTTCAGGTCGCAATCGCCGCTCGCGTCGATCCAGCCGATGGCGCCGGTGTAGAAGCCGCGCGGCGCTCGTTCCAGCTCGGCGACGATTTCCATCGCACGGATCTTCGGGGCGCCGGTGATCGAGCCGCTCGGGAACGTCGCGCGCAGGAGATCGCCCGTTCCGATGTCCGGACGGAGCGTCCCGGTGACCGTTGATACGAGGTGGTGTACGGTGTCGAACGACACGCATTCGGCGAGGTGCTCGACGGCGACGCTACCGGTCCGGCAGATGCGGCCGAGGTCGTTGCGTTCGAGGTCGACGATCATGATGTGCTCGGCGCGCTCTTTCGGGTCGCGTTGCAGCTCGGCGGCGAGTGCCGCGTCGGCGGCAGGCGTGGCGCCGCGCGGCCGCGTGCCTTTGATCGGGCAGGTCGTGATGCGAGCGCCGCGCCGGCGCAGAAAGAGCTCGGGCGAGCTCGACAGCACGCGTTCGGCGCCGAGATCGAGGTAGCGGCCGAACGGGACACGCTGCGCCGCGCGCAGGCGCTCATACACGTCGAGCGCCGGAGCGGGCAGGCGGGTGTCGAAGCGCTGCGTCAGGTTGACTTGATAGACGTCGCCGGCCGCGATGTAGTCGTGGATGCGGGCGACGTGGGCGGCATAGGCGGTGGCGTCGAGCGTCGTCGTGATGGGCGCCGCTTGCGCCGGGAGCGCGACGGTACGCGCCGCATCGGCGACGGCATCGTCGACGGCGTCGTGGATCTCCTCCGCGACGGCCGCGAGCGCGGCAGCGTCGAGGTGCCAGCTCGCGAGCTGGTAGCGCCGCCGGACGTGATCGTAAGAAACCGCGAAGTCGTACACGGCACCCGCGAGACGCGGCGCATCGCGTGCTTCGCCGGGCGCGACGGGGAGCCGCTCGATGGCGTGCTGCGTTTCGTACGCGATCGCTGCGACCACGCCGCCGGCGAACGGCACCGCGTGCGCGCGACGCGCGGATCGCGTCGGTGCGATCTCGGCGAGGCGCGCGTCGAGGCACGCCAGTGGCGCTTCCGCGGGGTCCTCGGCGGTCACGCGGAATTGCATCCGTGGGCGGAAACCCATAGACGAAACCCATTCTTCACCCCAGGGCTGACCGGCGTCGATGAAGAAAGGCCGCTCCTTGCTGGCGAGTGCGCGAAAGAGCGACCACGGGTCGAGATCGAGCGTGAGCTCGCGAGCGTGCATGGGCGCTCTCGTCATAAAGACGGCTTCCCGGCTGCGCAAGGTGGCCATCGCCACACGAAAAGGTCAGCGATGAACGCGTCGGTGCATCTGCTCGAGGAGACGCTTCCTGCGACGGTGCATCTGCAGGTGTCGGTGCCCGAGTCGCATCCCTCGGCCGCGGTCCTCGGCACCGATCGTGCGGGCAGCGGGGTGTTCATCGACCGTCACGGCCTGATCCTCACTGTGAACTACATCGTGCTCGGCGGCCGCGACGTACAAGTGACGCTCTTCGACGGACGCGAGCTCCCGGGTGAGGTCGTCGCGCAGGACTTTGCATCGGGCATCGCGCTCGTGCAGGTGGTCGGCGACGACTTCGACGCGCTGTCGGTCGTCGAGGCGCCGGTGCCGGCGGTCGGCGACGAGATCTTCATCGTGGCGAGCGTGGGCGATGTGGGTCGGCGCGCGAGCTCGGGCGGCATCACGTCGCTCGAAGCGTTCGACGCCAACTGGGAATACACGCTCGAGAGCGCGATCTACGCGAGCGCCATGAACCCCGGGCTCGGCGGCGGGCCGTTGCTGGATTGCCGTGGCCGCGTGGCGGGCGTGGTGTCGCTCAACTTGAACGAGATCGGCCGCTTCTCGCTGGCGATTCCGATCGCGCACTACCGCGACCATCGCGAGGAACTGCTGCGCTTCGGCCGGCGGACGACGCGGCCGTCACGCGCGTGGCTCGGGCTCTACTGCTACACGCTCCGCGACCACGTGGTGATCGCGGGTCTCCTGCCAGGTGGCCCGGCCGAGGCTGCCGGCATGGCCCAAGGTGACGTCGTGCTCGCGGTTGGTGACGAAAAGATCCAGACGCGCCGCGAGTTCTACGAGCGGCTCTGGTCGCATCGCGCCGGCGCCGAGGTCGCGCTCCGCATCTTTCGTGACGAGCGCCTGCAGACGATCGCGGTGCCGAGCGCCAACGTGGAGGAGTTCTTCGCATGATGAAACCGAAGATGCGGGTGGGCGACTTCCTCGTCGCGTATCTCCAGAAGATCGGTGTCACGCACCTCTTCGGCATCCCCGGCGATCTCGTCCTCAACCTGTTTTTCAAATTTGGACGCCCGCGCGGTCTCGAGATCGTGACGTTGTCGCACGAGCCCGGCATCGGCTTCGCCGCCGACGGTTACGCGCGCGCGACCGGGCGGATCGGTGTGGTCTGCGTCACGTATGGCGCCGGTGGCTTCAACATGGTGAACCCGGTGGCTGGCTCGTTCTCGGAGCGCGTCCCCATCTTGATCGTCAGCGGCGGCCCGGGCGAGGAGGAACGGAAGCTCGGTCAGCTCATCCACCATCAAGCCAAAGAGATCGACTCGCAACACCGCGTGTACGACGAGATCACCTGCGCCGCCGCCGTGCTGGATGATCCGCGCCACGTTGCCGACGAGGTCGACCGCGTGGTCCGCGCGATCTGGCGCGAGCAGCGTCCCGGTTATCTCGAGATCCACCGCGACATGGTCGATCGCATGATCGAGGTGCCGGCGGCCGTCAGGGCTTGGGACGGCGCGCTCGAGTTCGCGCACTCCGACGAGCGCAAGACCGAAGAGGCGGCGCGTGAGACCGCCGTGCGCTTCAATGCGTCGAAAAAGCCGGCGGTGATCGTCGGCATCGAGACGTTTCGCTACAAGCTGCAACGCGAGGTCGTGAAGCTCGTCGAACGGATGGGCGCGCCGTGCATGACGACGGTGCTCGGGAAGGGCGCCTTCCCGATGGATCATCCGCAGGCGATGGGCGTGCACATCGGGCCGATCAGCCCGCCGGCGATTCGTCGCCGCGTTGACGACGCCGATCTCGTCGTCAATCTCGGGACGCTCCTCACCGACATGAACCTCGGGAGTCGGGCGCCGCAGATCACGCGCGACCGCTCGATCTGGGCGGTCGGCAACCGGGTGAACGTCAGCTGCCACACCTACACCGACGTCGGCATCCGTGACTTCGTGCGGGCCCTGCAACGGCAGCGACTGCACCGTCACCGCGAGACGGTTACCTACGCGGACAACCTCAAGCCGGCCCGTGGGCCGCTGTCCCGCCAGATCGCCGTCGCCGACATGTTGCGTGAGGTGAATCGCTTCCTCGCCGGCAAGCGCGGCTGGGCCGTGATCGCCGAATCGGGCGACATGCTGTTCGCCGGGCTCGACGTGCGGATCGGGCGCGGCGGCGCGTATCTCGCGCAAGGCTATTACGCGTCGATGGGGTTTGGCGTGCCGGGGGCGCTCGGACTCGAGATCGGGACGCACAAGCGGCCGATCGTGCTCTGTGGCGATGGCGCGTTCCAGATGACCGGCGCCGAGATCGCGCAGGCGCCGCGCTATGGCCTCCGTCCGATCGTGGTGCTGATGAACAATGGCGGCTGGGGGATCTTTCGCCCCGTCGCCGAGCGCGAGGATCTGCTGACCATACCGAACTGGCCGTATGCCGAGCTCGCGCGCGCCTGGGGCGGTACGGGCTACGTCGCGTCGACGGTCGCCGAGTTTCGCGAGGCGCTCGCCGACGCCGAGCACGCCCCGAGCTTCGCGCTCATCGAGACCCGCGTGGACCCGTACGACCTGTCGCCGGTCAGCCGGAAGTACATCGAGGCCTCGGCACGCAAGGCGGGGGTCGGTCGGAAGACCGCCGCGGCGCGGAAGCGCGTCACGGTCGGCTGAGTCGCGCTCTCCCGGCGGGGGTGGTAGGAGCGAGGGCCTTGCCGAAAATCCGCATCATCTACGAGTCGGGCGCCCCCGAGCGCGTGATCGAGTTCGAAGGCTCCGGCCCGTTTCACCACGACGGCGAGCCGGGCTCGATCCTCGACATCCTGCTCGGCCACGGGATCCATCTCGAGCACGCGTGCGGCGGGAAATGCGCCTGCACGACCTGCCACGTGATCCTCAAGGAGGGCGAGCAGAACCTCTCGCCCGGCACCGAGAAGGAAGAGGACGAGCTCGACACCGCGCCCGGTCTCACGATGCATTCGCGCCTCGGATGTCAGGCGATCGTGAAGGGCGACATCACGATCGTGATCCCGAAGTACACGATCAATCAGGTGTCGGGGAGCCACTAGGCTCTTGGACGTCGCGCTGCCGCCTTCGTGGCAGGAAGCGCTCGGGGACGAGCTGCGGGCGCCGTACTTCGCGGAGCTGGCGCACTTCGTCGATGCCGCGCGTGCCGAGCACCAGGTTTTCCCGCCGCCAGACGACGTCTTCGCGGCGTTCACGCTCGCCCCGCTCGACCAGGTCAAAGTCGTGCTGCTCGGTCAGGACCCATACCACGACGACGGACAGGCGCACGGACTCTGCTTCTCGGTGCGACCCGGAACGCCGCCGCCGCCGTCACTCGTGAACGTCTACAAGGAGCTCGCGATCGACGTGGCGGGGTTCGAGCATCCGTCGCACGGCCATCTCGCGTCGTGGGCGCGCCAGGGCGTGCTGATGCTGAACGCCGTGCTGACGGTGCAGGCGCACCAGGCCAACTCGCACAAGAATCGCGGCTGGGAGCGCTTCACCGACGCCGCCATCGCCGCGGTCGCCGCGCGTCCGGGGCATGCCGTCTTCGTGCTCTGGGGCAACTACGCGCAGAAGAAAGGACGGCTCATCGACCGGACGCGCCACACGGTGATTGCGAGCGCGCATCCGTCGCCGCTCTCGCAACGACTCTTCACGGGGTCGCGTCCGTTCTCGCAGGTCAATGCGGCGCTCATGGCGCACGGGCAGACGCCGATCGATTGGCGGTTGCCGCCGGTGGTGTAGCGGCGCCGCGCGCGCCGATGATAGGCGTGCTCCGCATGGACGGAGGCGCCGAGCGTCGAGTGCATCGCGCCACCGTGACGCGCCTGCTGGAGCACCATCCCGGCACGCGCTCGCTCTTTCTCCAGCTGCCGGCGCGCGAGGCGTTCACGTTCACGCCCGGGCAGTTCATTTCCTGCGAGCTTCCGGTCGCGGGTGATCCCGCGTTGGTGCGCGCGTACTCCGTCGCATCGAGCCCCGAGGATCCCGAGATCGAGATCTGCGTCGATCTGATCGCGGACGGACCCGGGTCGACGCACTTGTTCGGGCTCGAGCCCGGCGCGGCGGTCGCGTTCACGGGACCGTTCGGCAGCTTCGCGCTCGCCGAGCCGCCGGCGGTGCCGCTCGTGTTCGTCGGCGAGGGCACCGGCGTCGCGCCGCTGCGCCCGATGGTCCGGCGCGCGCTCGAGCGCGGGGCGCCGTCGATCACGGTCCTGCAAGGCGCACGCTACGACCACCAGCTCATCTATCGCGATGACTTCGAGCGCTGGACGGACGAGCATTCGTCGTTCGAGTGGGATCCCGTGCTGCTCGCCACCGAGGCCGAGATCGGTCCGATCGACGCGCTGGAAGAAGTCGTGATCGAGCGCTTTGTCCGCGGCGATCGGGATCGCAGCCGGCGTTTCTGGATTTGCGGGGTGGGGGAGATGCCGGGTCGGTTGCGCGATGCGCTGCGAGCCGCCGGCTATGACCGTCGCGCGGTTCGCGCCGAGGCTTGGTAGCGCGTCGCAGCGTCGCGTCGGAGCGGCGGCGACTCGGCGTCGTGCCAAGCTGCTTTTGGGTGGCGTCGTGCCAGCCGCCTTTAGGCGGCGTCGTGAAAAATGATCCCGAGCGTGTACCGTTCTCCGCGCGTCAACACGCTCACCCCGTGCCGCATCACCACGCGGTAGTCACCGCGTGTCCCGCGCACCGGCCGTTCGCGATTGGTGAACACGATGCCTTCGCCGACGTCGACCGTGATCGCGGTCGCCCGCGACTGCGCGCGCGGCCGCTGCTCGACTAGCACCACCTCGCCGCCGTCGTAGTCGCGGCCGCGCTCGGAGAGCACGATCAGCACCTGCAGCGGAAACGCGACGTCGCCGTAACGATCCTGGTGTAGCGCGTTCCAGTCGCCGACCCCGTACCGCAACAACAGCGGCGTCGGCCGCTTCTGCCCGGCCGCATGACAACGCGCGAGGAACCCACCGAGGGTCGGCGGATAGTCGGCGGGATCGTTGCCGAGGCGTTCGGTCCACGCGCGTGCTACGGCGGCCAGCGGTGGGTACAGCGTGGTGCGCAGCCGGTCGACCAGGGCAGGAAGGGGATTCGTGAAGTAGCGATAGTGGCCGCTCCCATAGCCATGGCGGCGCATGTCGACCGTCGAACGGAAGAGGCGGTCGCGCTCGAAGAGCTTCCGCGCGCTCGCGCATTGGCGCGCCGTCATGAGCTGCGGCAATCGCGCCCATCCGTGCTCGTCGAGGGCGGTCGTGACCGCCGCCCAATCCCGCCGCACTGCCATCGCCGACTACGACCTCAGCCGAGCTGATTCGTGAATTGCTGCATGTCGAAATAATCGCGCCAGGCGCTGATTTTGCCCGCGGGCGTGATCTCGAACGCCCCCATGACGGGAAGCGCGATCTGCTTGCCGTTGATCTCGAAGCGATCGACGCGCTCGGTGAGGACGGTCGCTCCGTGCGTCGCGATGCCGATCAGCTCGAACTCGACGCGGGTCGCCGGGGCGATGAATTGCCCGAGCGTCTCGGCGATGGCGTCGCGTCCGGTAAGCGGGGCGAGCGGAATGTTGTGGTAGACCGCGTCGGCGGTGAAGAAGTCGACGAGCGCGGGAATGTCGCGCTGCTCGACGGCGCGGCAGAAGTCTCTGACGACGGATTCGGGCGTCACGGCTTCCCCAGCGAGAGCACGTGACCGTCGGCAGGATCGACGGTGCCGTTCAGCGTCGCGAGATAAATGCGCTCGACGTCGGTGTAGCCGCGGCTGCGTCGGACTTTCATCCACTGGTCGAGGTGGCCGAGGAGATGCTGCCACGCGAGGCCCATCCGCTTGGAGAGCTCGGCCATGCCCCAGTCGGCGGTCCGTTGCTGGATGCGATCGGGCGCGAAGAAAAACGTCGGCGGTGGGCCGGGGAGGTCGCTCGGTGCCGGTGCGACCTGGCTCCAATGCGTGCCGCCGACGGCGCAGCTGTAGCGCAGCTGGTCGCCACAGCGGCGGTGTACGGCATCGCGGACCGCACCGTTGCCGGCCATGTCGACGAAGACGGTCGGGCGTTCGTCCGCAAGTGTGTCGATCGCGTCGTAGCTGACGACGCGATCGTAGTAGCCGAGACCGGTCACGAAATCCCGATTGCTCGGCGACGTCAGCCCGACGACTTCGTAGGTGCGTCCCGCGCGTCGGTGCAGGAGCGACGCGAGGCCGATGGCCGTCTTGCTCGACGCGCTCGAGAGCACGATCTGCCGCGCGCCGTGGAACTGCTGCTCCTCGAGCACGTCGTCGATCAGGAACGCGGTCATGAAGAGCGGACGGAGAAGCATCTGCGCGTCTTCGTGCGCGGGGTCGTAGCCGGGATCGGTCGAAGCGCGGACGTACTGGTTATAGACCGCGGGCAAATCGCGACGGTGTGCGCTGCCGTCGACGAAGCCACCATCGCTCGCGCGCTCGGGCTGCACGACGAGATGCGTCGACATTGGCAGGTACCCGTAGAACCGCTCGCCGACCTTGATCGACGGATGGCCAGACTCCACGACGTCCGCGAAGCCCCAGACCGGAACGCGGCCCCAGCCGTCGGGCGCGGGGAAGAAATTCCAGTAGCGCATCATCTCGCCGAAGACGGCGTAGGTGACGTTGTTGGCGGTGAACGCGAAGGCGTCGATCTGGAGGAGAACCTGGCCGTCCGTGAGCGTGGGAAGCGTCGCCGGAACGAACGAGGTGCGATGGAGATCGTCGCGTCGCACGAGGAAGTCGGTTGCGTCGTGCTGGGCCATGATCGGCTTCGTCTACAGGAGGCGCATTTGATCGCCAACCAGGGTGGGCCGGCGAAACGCGGCGGAAGAAAGCGCGGGGAGCGGGCGATCGAGGCCGTGCTTGCGGGTGGAGACGGCGAAGAGAGCAGCGAGATGCTCGGCGTAGGGCCCGGTACCACGCATGCGGCGTCCGAACCGCGTGTCGCTGATGCGGCCGTCGCGGGTCTCGCGGATCCGGTTCAAGACGCGGGCCTGGCGGTCAGGGTAGTGCTCGGCGAGCCAGGTCGTGAAGATCTGATCCAGCGGTGCGGCGAGCCGCAGCATCACCCAGCCCGCGCTGCTGGCGCCGGCGCTGGCGGCGGCCGCGAGGATGCGTGGGATCTCCTCGTCGTTCAGGCCCGGTATCACCGGCGCGACCATGACGCCCACCGGAACGCCTGCCGCATGCAGGGCGGCGATCGCTTCGAGGCGGCGCGCGGGCGCCGCGGCCCGCGGCTCGAGCCGACGTGCGAGCTCGGGATCGAGCGTGGTGATCGAGCAGAGTGCGTGCGCGGCATGATCGCGGGCGAGTGCGCCCAGCAGATCGGCGTCGCGCGCCACGAGCGCCGACTTGGTGATCACCGA
>JBDSJB010000104.1:0-62884 GCA_039917665.1 Binatia bacterium | reverse complement strand
CGGTCGTCGCTGCTGGCGCCGCCGCCGATGATCCGCTGTCGCCGAGCGTGAGCGGAAAGACGCCGTCGCTCCGCCGATGCAGCATGACGTACGGCCACGTCACCGTCGCCTGCGTGAGATGCAGGCGCAGTGGATCGAGGGGACTCGCCGCGAGCGTCACGTCGAGACGCTGCCACGCGAGAATCTCCTCCGGGTGCGCGCGGCTCGGCGCCGTGCTGGTGTCGGTCGACGTCAGCGTGGCGCTGACGGTCGGCGTCGCTTCCCCCATCGCGAGGTTCACTGTTCCTTGCAGCCGGCCTTTGGTGAATCCGAGCGGGAGGCCGACGAGCGGCGCCGCATCTGCCAGCGCGAGATCGTCGAGCGCGAACGCGAGCGTCGTCGCAGCGCCACGGGCCTGACCCTCGAGCGTGACCCGACCCCCGGCGAGCGTCCCGACGAATTGGAAGCTCACCTGATCCGCTGGCAAGCGTATGGTGCCGCTCGTCAGCGGCACGACCAAGTCGGGGCCGGCCTCGGTGATCACTTTGCGGAGGGTCGCGGTGCCTTTGCCGAGGGCGACACGATCGAGCGTCGTCTGCCACGTCGACTTCTCGGTACCGGGCGAGCCGCTGGCCAGCGGCACGTGCACGCCCTTCGCGTCCCGCAATACCAGCGCCTGGTAGTCGTCGACCTGGATCGCGCCGAGATCGGTGCGTTGCTTCACGAGGTCGACGGCGAGCGCCGGAACGCGTACGCGCTTGGCGCGCAGCATGGGCTCACTCGCCCACGGCTCGGTGAGCGCGAGATCGTGGACGGTGAGATTGGCTTTCAGCCCGTGCTGGCGGAGCGCGTTCTTCTCGAAGCGCCGTTCGTACGTGATCGTCGCGTCCATCGTCCCCGCGGTGCGCTGCCAGCCGAGCGGCACGTAGAGGAGCGCGCGCGCCAGTGACGCATCGGCGGCCTCCAGCTTGGCCGTCAGGTGCGAGCTGTCCGCCGCGGTGTCGTAGCGGACGTCGAGGGTGAGGGGCTCGTCCTCGATTCGGCTCTCGATGTGAAAGGCGAGGCCGGCGCTGCCATCGTTGGCGAGCACGAGATCGCGCGCGCTGGCATCGTCGAGGTGCAGGGACGTTTCGAGCGCGGGCGTGATGGTCTCGTCGCGAAACTCGACGCTGCCGCTCACGATCCGGAGCGTTCCGATCCGAAACGGCGTCGGTGGGCCCGGAGCGGTTGGCGGGGCGGCGGCCTTCGCGTCGACGTCGGCGACGAGCCCCGGAAAGAGCGACGCGAGATTGAAGTCGCCGGGCCCCGTGCGACGAAGCGCGATCCACGGCCGGCGGAGCACGATCCCGTCGAGGGCGCGCTCGCCGTGCAGCCAGCGCTGCAGCGCGACGTCGATGGTGAGCGCGTGGACGGTCACGACGGCCGGCTCGTCCGCATGGGGTGCGATGGCGATCCGATGCAGGTCGATGCGGCCGCGCAGCGGGTTCCAACTGATCCAGCCGATGCGGACGTCGGCGCCGGTAGCCGCGGACAATCGCCGAGCGAGGAAGGGCGTGGACACGGAGGGCGCCAACGCGACGCTGCCCACGAGGATTGCGAGCAGCACGACCAGCGCGATCGCGGCCCGCCTGCCGCGGCGGCGCCGTGGCGGTGGCGATTGGGCGGGGTCGTCGACGTCGGACGTGCGCACGGTCCGCTTCTCACAGGATGCACGGTCGGACGCAATTCCGTGGTGAACTGGAGCGACTTCGCAGGGTTGACAACTCGGCGCCTCCCCGGAAGTAAAGGCGCCCATGGCAACCTTGACGACTCGGTACGAGAATGGCGTGGCGTTGGTCACGTTCGATCAGGGCACGATGAATACGCTCTCCCGCGCGGCCATCGAGGAGCTCGACGCGGTCGAGGCAGCGATTCGGACGCAGCATGCACAAACGCCGCTCGTCGGCGTCGTCCTCAGCGGCAATCGTTTTGGTCTCGGCGCCGGCGCCAACATCGGCGAGCTGATGCAGGGGAGCGCGGCCGACCTCACGACGCTGATCGATCGTGGTGACGAGGTGCTGTTCCGGATCGAGGAAGGTCCGGTGCCGTGGGTAGCCGCCGTCGACGGCGTCGCGCTCGGCGGCATCTACGAGCTCGCGCTCGCGTGCCGCGCCATCGTGGCGACGAAGAAGTCGTCGGTCGGGTTGCCAGAAATGGGTCTCAACATCTTTCCGGGGCTCGGCGGGACGCAACGGCTGCCACGTCGAGCCGGGCTCGTGAACGCCAATGATCCCGTCGGTGGCGACGCGGGGCTCTCCATCATCTTGCAGGGCAAATCGCTGCGTGCCGAGCAGGCGCTGGCGATTCACATGATCGACGCGGTGGTTCCCGAGGGCGAGGAGCTGCAGGCCTTCGCGATCCGGTTCGTGCGTGAGACGCTGCCGACGCTGCAGCGTCCGGCGCCCGATCTGTCGAGCGCGGGGCAGATCGCGCCGATGATCCTTCCGACGATCGCGAAGGCGACGTCAGGCCGGCAGAACCCGCGGGCCCCGTACGTCGCGCTCGAGGTCGTGACGGCGGGCGTCCAGAAATCGCTGCGCGAGGGCGTGAAGCTCGAGCGCGACCGGTTCCTCGAAGTCGCGACGAGTGCGGAAGGGAAGGCCGGTATGCGCTTCTTCTTCACGCAGCAGGGAGTGAACAAGCTCCCCACCGCGCTCGCCAAGGTGACGCCGCGGCCCATCCGCAAAGTCGGCATCGACGGCTTCGACGGCTTCATGGGCAATGCCATCGCGTTCCTCGCGCGCCGGGCCGGCTTCGAGGTCGTGGGTCATGTGCCCGTCCCCGAGCTGGCGGCGAATGCGCCCGGACGCATGCGCCAGAAGTACGAGCCGCTGCTGAAACGCGGGCGTGTCGACGCCGCCACCGCCGATGCCGAAGTGGGGTCGGTCAAAGTCGCTACGGATCTGTCGGCGTTCGCCGATTGCGATCTCGTGATCGAGGCGCGGAAAGAGGATCCAGTTGCCAAGGCATCTTTCTATCGCGCGCTCGCCAAGGTCGTTCGACCGGATACGATCGTGAGCTCCAACAGCAGCTCGATGGGACCGGGCTTTCTCGCGGAGTACTTCAAGGAGGGTGGCGGCGATCCGGCGAGCTTCGTCAATCTGCATTTCTTCAGCCCCGCCGAGCATCCTCAACGCGCCCTGGTCGAGGTGATCCGGACGAGCGCGACGCCGCCCGATGTGCTGGTCGCGCTACACGGCTTCGTCCGCAAGATCGGCAAGGTGCCGGTGCTCTTGCAGGACGGCTCGCCGGGCTTCTTGGTGAACGCCGCGCTGGCCGAATACTTCCGCGAGGCGGAAGCGCTCTACCGCGAGGGCACGCCGATCGAGCGCATCGATCTGGTGATGCGCGACCGGGTGTTCCCGCTCGGCCCGTTCGAGGTCGCCGACCAGGCGGGGGTCGACGTCGCTGCCGGCATGTTCGACGTCATCGCGCGGACCGCGCCGCCGCCCTCGCCGCCACTCGTGACGGTGCTGCGGGATCGCGGTCGTTTCGGCGTGAAGTCGGGCGGCGGGTTCTACGACTGGGAGGGGGCCAAGAAGGGCGCGCCGTGGAGTGAGCTGCCGGCGCTCGCTGCTCCACGCGGGAGTCGTGTCGCCGAGCCCGACGAGATCGTGGATCGCTGCGTGCGCTCGATGTGGCTGAAGGCGCGTGACCTGCTCGGTCGCGGCATCGTCGCGTCGAAGGAAGAGGCCGACCTGGCCTTCGTCTACGCGCTCGGCTTCGCGATGTATCTCGGCGGCCCGTTTTTCTACGCGGAGCAGCGGGGGTGGTCATGAGCCGCTACGACGAATACGCCGCGCGCGCCCTAGCGGGCGACGCCCCCTCGCGCGCCGAGGCGCTCGCGATTCTCCAGTCGCCGGACGACGACCTGCGCGATCTCCTCCTCGCGGCGTTTCAGGTGCGCGAGCGTCACTGGGGCCGTCAGGTCAAGCTCTGCATGCTGCGGAACGCGCGTAGCGGTCTCTGCCCCGAGGATTGTCACTACTGCTCCCAATCGGCCGTTTCGAACGCGCCGATCGAGACGTACCGGTTGCAGCCGACCGAAGAGCTCGTGGACGGCGCGCGCGCCGCGGTGGCGCGAGGTGCACGTCGCTACTGCATGGTGACGAGCGGTCGCGGCCCGAGCGCGCGGGACATCGGCCAGCTCGGAACGGCGACGCGTGCCATCAAGAGCGAGTATCCCGACCTCGAGATTTGCGTCTCGCTCGGCATCATGGACGAGACCCAGGCGCGCGAGCTGAAGGCTGCCGGCGTCGGCTGGGTGAATCACAATCTCAACACGAGCGAGCGTTTCCATGCGGAGATCTGCACGACGCACACGTACGCCGACCGCGTCGGCACGATCCAGGCGGTGAAGAGCGCCGGGCTCTCGGTGTGTTGCGGCGGCATCATCGGCATGGGGGAGGGCGACGAGGATGTCGTCGATCTCGCCTTCGCGCTGCGCGAGCTCGGCGTCGACTCGCTGCCGCTCAATTTCCTGTTGTCGATCGACGGCACGCCCCTCGCCGATCGCGGGCAGGTGTCGGCGACCCGTGCCCTTCGTGCGCTCTGTCTCATGCGCTTCACCAATCCCGCGAGCGACATTCGCGCGGCCGGCGGTCGCGAGCGGAACCTCGGCGCGTGGCAAGGCCTCGCGCTGTACCCGGCCAATTCCGTCTTCGTCGAGGGCTACCTCACCACGCCCGGCCTCGCGACTGCGCCGACGCGGACGCTCGTCGAGACGATGGGATTCACGGTCGAGGGCGAGGTCGAGCTGCTCGACGACGCCCCTACCGAAGCTCACGCGTAGTAGCGGTAGATCACCTCGGCGACACACGCGGGTTTCGCCTGCCCGTCGACCTCGAAGCTGAGGCCGATCGTGGCGGCGCCGCCGCCGGGGGTGGCCTCGTAGCCCGCGAGCGAGGCGCGCAAGCGAACCCGTGATCCGACGGGCACGGGGCTCGGCAAGCGCATCTTGTTGAGCCCATAATTCACGCCCATCCGAATGCCTTTCACCTCGAGCACCTGGGCGAGCAGCGCCGGGGCGAGCGCGATCGTGTAGTAGCCGTGCGCGATCGGACCGCCGAACGGGGATTCGCGTTTGCAGCGTTCCGGGTCGACGTGAATCCACTGATGATCGTGGGTGGCCTTGGCAAATAGATCAACCTCGGCTTGGGGCACGGTATGCCAATCGCTCACGCCGAGCTCCTGCCCGACGAGTGACTGCAGTTCTTCGAGACCGTTCACGGTACGCATGGATAGCCTCCTCGCGCTTTCATAGCGGCTCGCGCCGTTCGGGCGCCAGATGCTTGAGTCGGTTTGCGGACGAAAGCGGGGTGGCGAGGTAGATCGGTCGCCCCGCGATGGCCACGAGCGACCTTCGCGTCGCGACCCGCTTCCGGTGAACGGCGCGTTTTCGGTGGTGGGTCGGTCTCGCGCACGGTGCTCGCGATGACCATCGGATTCCGTTTGCTGATCGTGCTGGCGCTCTTCATCTACGTGCTCGGTGTCGCGGCGCTCTACGCCGCCGGGAGGAGCCTTGTCTCACGCCAGCTGTCTTGACCCCCATGGTGGTGCGTGAAATACGGGCTCGTCTTTCACAACCATCGTCGCTGGGGAGGCCATCATGACGTTGACGTCGACGCTCGCAGTGTTCTCGATGCTGTTCATTTCGGTCGCGACCGCGCAGGCTGCGGATCCGAGCCCGAAGCCGTCACCCAGCAAGAATCCGTCGGTGCTGATGAAGACGTCGATGGGTGAAATCACGATCGAGCTCGACCAGCTGCAGGCTCCGATCAGCGTCAAGAATTTCCTCGATTACGTCGACAGCAAATTCTACGACGGCACCATCTACCACCGCGTGATTCCGGGCTTCATGATCCAGGGCGGCGGTTTCACGCCCAACATGCAGCAGAAGCCCACCAAGGCTCCGATCAAGAACGAAGCCGGAAACGGTCTGAAGAACGCGACGGGTACGCTCGCGATGGCGCGGACGGGCATCGTCGACAGCGCGACCTCGCAGTTCTTCATCAACGTGGCTGACAACGCCCAGCTGAACCACCGCGACGAGTCGCCCGCCGGCTTCGGCTATGCCGTCTTCGGGAAGGTGACGGCTGGCATGGATGTCGTGAAGAAGATCGAGGCGGTGAAGACCACTGCGCGTCCGCCGCACCAGAACGTCCCCGAAACGCCGGTCGTGATCGAGTCGGTGACGCGCGTCACGCCCTAGCGCGTCGTCGCGAGCCTGACCCCATGGGTCGTTGGAGCATCGCGCGCGTCGACGACGTTCACGTCGTCACGATGACCTCGAACAAGGTCAACGCGATGAACGGCGACTTCTTCAGCGACATGCAGGCCGCGATCGCCGAGCTGCAAAGCGGCGACGCGCTGCCGGTCGTGCTGACGGGGCACGGCCGCTGCTTCTGCGCGGGTCTCGATCTGCGCGAGCTCTACGACCTCGATCGGGTCACGCTCAGGAGCTTCGTCGATCGGCTGGATGAGACCGTCTTGGCGTGGTTCTCGCTCCCGCGACCCACGGTCGCGGCCGTGAACGGTCACGCGATCGCTGGGGGTTGCGTCTTGGCGCTCGCGTGTGATCTCCGGGTTGCCGTCGACCGTGACGTGACCGTGGGTGTGAACGAGGTCCAAGTCGGGATTCCGTTCCCCGCGATCCCGCTGGCCGTCATGCGGCACGCCCTCTCTCCGTCGCATCTCCGCGAGGTGATGTTGTTCGGTCGGCTTCACGCGCCAGCCGACGCGCTGGCCCGCGGCCTCGTCGACGAGGTCGTTCCGCCGTCCGACCTGATTGCGCGCGCCGTGGCAGCTGCGCGTTCGGTCGCACCCGATTCGCTGGAGGCATACGCGACGCTGAAGGCGCATCTACTGGCCCCGGCGCTTGCTGAATATGCGGCCACCCGGGAGCGGGTGAATCGCGAGTTTCTCGACGTGTGGTTCTCGGAAAGCGGCCGCCGTCGTATGGGCGAGATGCGCGAGCGATTGCTGCGACGCTCGTGAGCGGTGGCGGGGTGCTGCGACGGCGACTCCTCGGGGTCGCGCTGCTCCTCGGCGCGGTGCTCGCCGGCTTCGCCTATGCCTGCGGCGTGGTGCTGCAGCCGACGGTCGACGCGCCGGTGCGGCCGATTCCGGCACAGTGGTCGTCGTCGGATCTCACGATCGCCTATGTCGGCCACGCGTCGATCCTGATCGACTTCGGCGGGACCCGCATCCTGACCGATCCGACGTTCTTCGATCGGATCGGTTTGAGCATCGGTCCCGTCACGCTCGGCCCGAAACGCGTCGTCAAAGCCGCGCTCGCGCCCGACGAGCTGCCGCCCCTCGACGCCGTCGTCGTGACGCACGCACACCTCGACAGTCTCGATCTGCCTTCGCTCGCGCGCGTGACGTCGGCACCGCTGCTCGTTTTGCCGACACGAACGAAGGACATCGTGGCGGGTGTATCGTTCGCGCGGATCCAAGAGCTTCCCTGGGGCGAGCATGTGAGCGCCGGCGAGGTCACGATCGAGGCCGTGGACGTGAATCATTGGGGCGAGCGATGGCCGTGGGATCGGTTCCGGGGTTACAACGGCTACCTGTTCACGCGCGGCGAGGTACGGGTGCTGTTCGCGAGTGATACCGCGTACACTCCCAAGCTCGGCGCTGTCGGGCGCGAGCGCGGCGTGCAGGTCGTCGTGCTCGGGGCCGGCGCGTACGATCCTTGGGTGATGAATCACGCCAATCCCGAGCAGGTCTGGCGCATGTTCCAGGAGAGCGGGGCTTCGTATCTCCTCCCGGTGCATTGGGACACGTTTCGGCTCGGCAAAGAGCCGCTCGGCGAGGCGATGACGCGACTCCTGGCGGCCGCAGGTCCCGCCGCCGACCGCGTCGTGATTCGCCATGTCGGCGACACCTGGTCCCTGCCGCTCTCCCCGGCGCCCTGACGATCGCACGTCACCCCGCAATTGCCGGCGTCGGCTCCCCCGCATAAGGTGGGACCGATCGGGCTGCATACCCCCAGGAGGACACATGGCAGACAAGGGCAAAGATTCCCCCGAGATGTCGCCCGAGAAGGCGTTGGGACTACTTGCCGAGGTTCGGAACCGCTTGAGCACGGTCGCCTGGGCCCTGCATGGCATGCATCACGAGTCCGAGCCGCCCGGCCCCGATGATTTGGCGGCCGTGGAGCAATTGGTCAGCGACACGATCGACGGGCCGCTGCACGACGCGTGTGCCGCGCTCGGGACCCTGCTCGGATTGGATGAGGACGACGCCAACTTGACCCGCCACTGAGCATGACGGATTCGCGCGGACGCCATCCCCAGTTGCTCGACCGGGCATCCGCAGTCGTGGTCGTGATCGACGTCCAAGAGGCCTACCGGTCGGTGCTGTTCGAGTACGACCGCGTGGCCGCAGCGGTGGCGCGAGCCATTCAGGGCGCGAAGATTCTCGGCGTTCCCGTGCTGGCGACCGAGCAGTATCCGAAGGGCGTCGGTCCGACGGTCGCCGAGGTCGCGCAGCACTTTCCGCCGGACCTCGTACCGATTCAGAAGATGACGATGAGCTGCTGCGGCGCCGAAGTTTTCATGTCGGCCCTCGAAAAGCTCGGGCGGCGGCAGGTGCTGATCGTCGGGATCGAGGCGCACGCGTGCGTGAATCAGACCGCCCACGACCTGATGCACGCCGGTTATCAGGTTCACGTGGCGTACGACGCGACGTCTTCGCGTCGTGCCGAGGACTACGTCGTCGGGTGGGGCAAGATGGTGAAGGCTGGTGTCATCGCGACGACGATCGAAACTGCGTTGCTCGAGTTGCTGCGGACGGCCGAGATCCCCGAGTTCAAGGCCGTGCAGCGCGTAATCAAGTAGCGCCGCTCAGTCGTAGCAACCGAGCAGGCGCGAGATCACGAGTCGCTGAACTTCCGACGTGCCCTCGCCGATCTCGAGCAAACGCTGATCGCGATAGAACCGCGCGACCGGGTATTCTTCCATCAGGCCATAGCCACCAAAGATCTGGACCGCGGCGTGTGTCACGCGCCGCATGACCTCCGACGTCCAGAGCTTCGCCATGGCCGCTTCCTTCTGAAACGGTCGACCCTCGTCGCGGAGCCAGCAGGCTTTGTACAGGAGGTTGCGCGCCGTCTCGATCTCCATGGCCATGTCGGCGAGCTTGAACGCGTTCGCCTGAAACTGGCTGATGGCTTTGCCGAATTGCTGGCGTTCCTTGGCGTAGGCGAGCGCGGCTTCGAACGCGCCCTGCGCGCCGCCGAGACCCATGGCCGCGATCGAGAGGCGCCCAGAGTCGAGCGTCTGCAGCATCTGTCGAAAACCGCTGCCGCGCTCGCCGAGCAGGTTCTCGCGCGGGACGCTAACGTTGTCGAAGTAGAGCTCAGCCGTGTTGGATGCGCGCCACACCAGCTTGCGGTGCATGGGGCGGGTGGTGAACCCGGGCGTGTCCTGGTCGACGATGATGCAGCTCATTTCCTTGCTGCCATCGGGGCGGGTGCCGGTGACGCATTGGACGGTCGAGCCCGCCGTCATCGGCGAGCCGGCGTTGGTGATGAAGATCTTGCTGCCGTTGATGATCCAGCGGTCGCCTTCGAGGCGCGCGGTCGTCTTGCTGCCGCCCGCGTCGGAGCCGGCCGACGGTTCCGTAAGCCCGAAGCCCCAGAGCGATTTTCCGGAACAGAGATCGGGCAGATACCGCCGCTTCTGCTCCTCGGTACCGAAATAATAGAGCGGCCCGATCCCGAGCGAGTTCTCGGCGGCGACCGTTGCCGCCTGCGAGCCGTTCACGCGCGCGATCTCTTCGACCGCGATGATGTACGACAGGTAGTCGAGCCCGTGGCCGCCGTAGTCGGGCGACACCGTCATGCCGAAGAGACCGAGCTCGCCCATCGCGCGGGTCAAGTCGCAGGAAAACTCCTCGCGCTCGTCGAGCTCCAGCATGCGTGGCGCGATCTCGCGCTCCGCGAACTCGCGGACGGTTCGACGGAGCATGTCTTGTTCCGGGGTGAGGTCGAAGTTCACGGCCGGGACGATAGGGGAAGGGGTCAGCCCTCGCAAGCTTGAGGCTTGACTTCATTGGACAATTGGCCGACCGTCCCAACCGACCCCTCCATGGCCCACGAATTGGAGCCCCACGTCCTCGAGGCCTTTCGGGCCGATACACGTCGGATCATGGCGCGGCGCGTCCCCGGCGGTATCGTGTTCTTCGTCACCTTGGTGACGATCGCGGGACTCATCGAAATTTCGTACTGGCCCGACCGCGCGCGGCCGTTGCTCTACAGCTTCGGGACGGAGCTGGTGCTCTGCGTGCTCGGACTGAGTACGATCTACGGGCTCGGACTGCACCGCTACATCGTCGGCATCATCTGCGTGGTGACCAGTGCTATCGCGTTCTGTGTCACCGGATACGTCGTGGCGGCCGGTGCCAGCGGCGACGCCTTGGCGTTTGCGCTGATCATCTTCATGACCGGCGTGCCGTTGATCTATCCGTGGGGAACGTGGCAGATTCCACTCGTCTTCTTCACGTTCGGGGCGTACGTGACGGCGCTCGTGCTCGGCGTGCGCGGGGAGTTGCCCCCGCCGTACGCGCTCATCAGCGTCGCCGGTGCTGGTGCCAGCTCGAGCATCGGGGCACTCCTGCTCGACGCCCACCGCCGGGCGATCTTCCATCAGCGTCTGTTGCTCACGCGCACCCGCGACCAGCAAGCCGCCATGGTCTACGACGTGACCCGCTCGGTCACGGCCACGCTCGAGATCGAGCAGGTGCTGTGGCGGGTCTGTCAAAGCGTGCTGCACGCGCTTCGTCTGCAGCGCCTGTGGCTGGTATGGCGGCCGACACCCGACGGCGAGTTGCAGGCATTGCAGGCCGAGGCGGATGGCGAGCGGGTGACGCTCCGGCCGCTCACGACCGACCCTGGCCGATGGGAATCCGTTTTGAACGTCGCCTCCGACGCACGGCCGGCACTGCTCGAGCCGGATGCCGACGATCTGCGCGATCTCATGTACGCGAGCGGGGCGGCGCCAGCGCGTGTGTTGCGCTTGCCGCTGCAGTATCAGTCTGAGCTCGTCGGCCTGATCCTCGCGGACGCTGGCGGAGACTCGCGCCCGCTCGAAGCGAGCTTCGTGGATACCGCGGCGACGCTCGGCAACAGTGCGGCGATGGCGATCGGCAACGCGCGGCTCTACGCGCTCGTGCTGCAGCATCGGGCAGAGTTGCAGCAACTCTCCAACAAGCGCCTCGATGTCGTGGAGGAGAGCATGCGTCGGATCTCGCGCGAGCTCCACGACGGCACGTGTCAGGCGCTCATGGTGATCAAGCTCGACTTGGCGCTCCTGGAACGTCAGCTGCCCTCGCTCGAGCCCGATCCGCGCGTGGCCGTGCGCGACGTCCGTTCGCAAGTCTTGGACGTCGTGCAGAGCGTGCGACAGATGTCGCACCTGATCTATCCGCCCGCGCTCGATGACTTCGGGGCCATCGCCGCCATCGAGTCCGTGGCCGAGAAATACCGAGCGACGTCCGACATCCAGATCCGGATCGAATGTGACGACAGCGCGCTGCGGTTTGCGCCGGCGCTCGAGCTTCTCGTGTTTCGCATCTTCCAGGAGGCGATGATCAATGTCGTCAAGTATGCCCAGGCGACCCGCGTCCACGTCCGCTTGGGGCTCGAGGAACGCGCCATCGTCCTCGAGATCGGCGACGACGGGGTCGGGTTCGACTCCCAGGCCTACTTCCGGACGCCGCCGCGGTCGGTCGGGCTCGGCCTGATCGGGATGCGCGAGCGGGTAGCCCATTTCGGCGGGGTGTTCCGCGTGACGTCGCGGCCCAATCACGGCACGCGAATCTTCGTCAGCGTGCCGTCGGATGCCGTCGAGGGCACCCGGATCGTCGCGGCGATCTAACGGGTACCGAAGCCGCCAGCAGGCGAAAAAAAAGGAAGCGCAGGGCATCGCGCTTCCTCGAGTCCGGGCGGGAAATGCCGGTGCTCAGTGCTTGTGCTCGATCTTCTTGCCGTAGGTCACATCACCTTTGTCGACTCGGAGCGAGAATCCGCATTCTGGATTGGTGCACACCCACGCCTTGAAGACGACGGTTGCCCCCTCCTGTCCATAGTCAGACAACGGTATCAACAATCCGTTATTGCACTTCTGGCACTTTGGCAGCTCCATCTCCACGCCTCCTTTACGACTCCAAGCGCCCTGCGGGATAGGACCATATCGTAGCAATTGTCAGAAGATCAAGGCGCGAAGTGGTGTCGGCGCACGCTGCCGGAGCGAGGGAATGCGATGGCGTCCCTACGGCGCAGGGCATTCACGCCGCAGGAAGTTGACGAAAGCGCGTCGAGACCTAAGGGCAGGGCCCGTCGCAGAGGGTCGTATCGATCTGGCAGCCGAAACACTGCAGACGGCCGGTGCCGTCACCGCTGCATTGGTTGGCACACGAGGCGCTTCCAAAGTTGCTTCCCTCGCACTGCTCGAGTCCCTGAATGCTGCCGTCGCCGCAAAGCGCGTTCAGGTCTGCCGTCTTGGTGGGAGTCGGGACGGCCGTCGCCGCCGATGGCGTCGCGGTCGATGGTGCCAGCGTGGAACCAGGCCGCGTCCCTTTGCATCGGAAGCCGGCATCGACGTCCGTACCGCTGGCGTTGGCGGGGTAGCAGCGCTGCCGCGCAGTGTCGACGCCGCGGCGGCAGATCAGCTCGCGAGCGACGCAGGTTTCTGGAAGCGGAGCCGTCGGGCAGGGGGCCGGCTCGTTTGCACCGGGTACGATGAGCGCTGGCGAGATGCAGGGTCCGTCGGTCTGACCGCATTGCTCGCACAGGCCACCGTCCGTACCGCCACTGCTTCCTCCACCGCAGCTGACGATGCCGGTGGCAGTGGCAGCGGCGAGCAGCAGGGCGAGCGCTAACCAGCGGTACTCGCGGATCATCATTCCGAACGTCTCCATCGACCCCTCCTGCTCCCGGCTCCCAAGTCTCGGTCCGAGGTATCAACTCGCCGAAGGGGGATCAATTGGGGCGGCGCCGGGGCTCACTTCCGAAAGGCGGCCCTGACGGCGATGTAGGCGCGGTGGGCGCGGATCTTGAGCGCGCCTGGCGTCGTCCCGACACGCGCCGCCGCCTCGTTCACCGTGAGGCCCTGCACCTTGAGGAGCTGCAGGGCTTCGCGCTGCCGGATGGGAAGCGCGCCGAGGATCGATTCGAGCCGGGTGCTGGGATCGCGCTCGGGCTCGTTCGCGGTTTCGGGGGTCACGTCCGTCAAGATCTCGTGGCGCGCCCGCCGCACGTGACGGCGTCCGTAGTCGGCCGCGACGTTGCGGGCGATCGCGAAGATCCATGGTTCGATCGGGCGCCGCGGCTGGTAGCTGTGACGCGCACGGTGCATGGCCAGAAACGTGTCCTGATAGGCGTCGGCGAGATCCTGGCGATCCCGCAAGCGGCGACCGAGAAACTTGACGACGACCGGCCCGAGATCGTCGAGCAGAGCCCGATAGGCGATACCGTCACCGCCCTGTGCCAGAGCCATCCATCCGGAGCGGCGACGACTTCGATCGGGCATCCCAATCGGCTGGGCCGACTCGTGCGCGCCGTTCAGCAGGTTGCGCGCTATGGGAACCCCGTGGGTCGCCGGCATCGGTCTCTCGTTGGTTGAAAACGCTCTCGCTGACTCCGGAGAACCAGGAGTGCCCCCCAGCTGTCAACATGAAAATGCGGTCCGGGGAGTTTTAGATCTCCATTCGGAGGTTCGACCCGACGCGTGGCCCCGGTCCGGCATCCAACGAACCGTGTTCGCAGTATGCAAGGAGTAGGTGGAAAACGGACAGGGACCGGAGCAGAACGGACGGAACGCAATGAGCATTCAACTGCCGTACCTCGGCCACGGCGTGGGCCTTCGCAGTACGCACTTTCCAGAGGTGCAGGCGGGAACCGCGCGCGTCGACTGGTTCGAGGTCATTTCGGAGAATTTCATGGTGGGGGGCGGGCGACCGCTCCGGGTCCTGGATCAGGCCAGGGCGCTGGCGCCCGTCGTCTTGCATGGCGTATCGCTCTCGCTCGGATCGGCCGATCCGTTGCGAGAGGACTACCTCAACGCGCTGGCGGCTCTGGCCGCCCGCGTCGAGCCGGCGTGGATCTCCGACCATCTCTGCTGGGGCAGCGTGGGGGGACATTACGCGCACGATCTGCTGCCGTTGCCTTACACCGAAGAAGCGGTCGACCACGTGGTGGAGCGCGTGATGCGCGTGCAGGATCGTCTCGGTCGCCAGATTCTCGTCGAGAACGTCTCCAGCTACCTGACGTATGCGGCGTCGGCGATGCCCGAGTGGGAGTTTCTCGCGGAGGTGGCGCGGCGGAGCGATTGCGCCGTCCTGCTCGACGTCAACAACGTCTATGTGAGCGCGATGAATCACGGCTTCGATCCGATCAGCTACCTCGCCGGAGTGCCGGCCGATCGGATCGGACAAATTCATCTCGCGGGGCACAGCGATCACGGAACGCATCTGCTCGACACGCACGATGCCCCGGTCCGCGCCGAAGTGTGGGCGCTCTATCGATGGGTGATCGAACGGATCGGCCCCGTGTCGACGCTCGTCGAATGGGACGAGCACATTCCCGAATGGTCCGAGCTCGTCGCGGAAGCCGAGCGGGCGCGCGTCGTCGAGCGCGAGGTCGTACGAGATCATGCGGCGACTGCCTGATCTGCAGCGTGATCTCTTCCGGGCGATCGCGGGGTCGCGTGCGACGGTAGGCCCGCCCCCCGTCCTCGACGAGATCCAAGGCAACGCCCGTCTATCTCCGGCGGAACGGTTGGCCGTCTACGCGCGCATGTATCGTGCGCGACTCGTCGACGTGCTGACCGAGGACTACCCCCGCGTCGGCGCGCTCCTCGGTGCCGAGGCCTTCGGTGCCGCCGCGCACGCCTACATCGATGCGCACCCGTCCACGCAGCCGTCTTTGCGATGGTTCGGGGCTCGGTTCGCCGAGTTTCTCGACCAGGCGCCGCTCGACGGGGCTCCGGAGTTTCTCGTCGATCTGGCCCGTCTCGAGTGGGCCCGCTTGGCGGTGTTCGACGCCCCCGATGCGCCGCTGCTCGAGATCGACGCGCTTCGGCGCATTCCCCCCGACGAGTGGACGACGCTTCGCCTCAGCCTCGTGCCCGCCGTCGTGACGCTCGACGCGGCCTGGCCAGTCCACGAAATCTGGCAGGCCGTCGAAACCGCGCTGCCGTCGAGCGAGATCCGTCCCAGCACGACCCATCTCCGGGTTTGGCGGCAGGGCGACCAGGTTTTTCAGGTATCGATGGATGCCGCGGAGCGAATAGCGCTTGCCGCGGTCGTGACCGGAGATACGTTCGCCGATCTCTGCGAGCGGTTGGCGTCGGTCGTGTCGGCCGAAGAGGCCCCCGCGACCGCCGGGTCCCTGATGCTGCGTTGGCTCGAGGATGGGGTGCTGGCCGCGCTCCCGGATCGCTGAACGACTCACGGCGGTGTAGGCGACGATCGGTGCGCCTCCGTCGTCTCTCCGTGATCGCGATGCTGGTGGCCGCCGGGCTCGTCGGGTGTGCGCCGCGCGACGCCGTGGACGGGTCGGCCAGCGAGCCGCTCCCGGGGGCGTCCTCGCGGTCCCCGGAGCTCGTCGCGCGCCTCCGCGATGCCGTCGCCGAGCTCGGCGACGGGTATCGACCGCGGACCCACCACCTGCGCCCGGACGGCAGTGCGCGCTACACCAATCGGCTCATCCTCGAGCGTAGCCCGTACCTCCGTCAGCACGCGCACAACCCGGTCGACTGGTACCCGTGGGGCGACGAGGTGTTCGCGCGCGCGAAGGCGGAAGGAAAGCCGATCCTCCTGAGCATCGGCTATGCGACTTGTCATTGGTGCCACGTGATGGAGGAGGAGTCGTTCGAGGACGAGGAGATCGCCGCACGACTGAATGCCGACTACGTGGCCATCAAGGTCGATCGCGAAGCGCGCCCGGACGTCGACGCGACGTACCTTCAGGCGGTGATGCTGATGACGGGCGGCGGCGGTTGGCCGATGACTATCTGGCTGACACCCGATCGCGAGGTGTTCTTCGGCGGCACGTATTTCCCGCCGCGCGACGGCGTCCGTGGCGCGCGTATCGGTTTCCTTTCGCTACTGCGGCAAATCGCGGATGCCCATCGGGCGGATCCGGCCGGTCTGGTCGCGCGCGGGCGTGAGCTGACCGCGCGCGTGCGTGCGCTCGCGGACGTCGAACCCGCGGCTGGCGTCCCTGGTCGGACCGTTCTGGACGCAGCCTTCGCGGCGTATCGGTCGAGCTTCGATGAAGCATTCGGTGGCTTCGGTCGAGCCCCCAAGTTTCCGATGCCGGCGAGCTTCGAGTTTTTGCTGCGCTACCATCGCCGGACTCAGGAGCCTTCTGCCTTGACCATGGTGCGTCGCACGCTCGACCAGCTCGATCGTGGAGGAATACTCGATCAGATCGGAGGAGGGTTCCACCGATATGCGACCGATCGAGCGTGGCAGATCCCACACTTCGAAAAGATGCTCTACGACAATGCGCAGCTCGCGAGCCTCTATCTGAACGCGCGGCAAGCGACGGGCGACCCACGCTTCGCCGAGGTCGCGCGCGGGATCCTCGAGGATCTGTTGCGGACGTTTCGGGCACCGGGCGGAGGCTTCTACTCCGCGATCGATGCGGACGATCCCGGGGGCGAGGGCGCCTTCTACACGTGGACGCCAGCGGAGGTCGACGCGGTCTTGCCCGCGGAGCTCGCCGCTGCGGCGCGGGCGTACTTCGGGGTGGATGCGAGCGGCAACTTCGACGGTCGCACTGTGCTGCACGTTGCGCGCGACTCGGACGTGGTGGCGGCCGAGCTCGGAGTCGACCAGGGGCGATTCCGAACGCTCGTGACCGGCAGTCGTGAAAAGCTTCTCACTGCGCGTGCGCGACGCCCGGCGCCGCTTGTCGACACGAAGGTTCTGGTCGCGTGGAACGGCCTCGCCATCTCGGCATTTGCGCGTGCCGGGGCGACGCTCGCCGAGCCGCGCTACGTGAACGTCGCCATCGAGGCGGCGAAGTTCGTGCTTGCGCACCTGCGACCACAGGGTCGGCTGCAGCGCGTGTACGCGGGCGGAGCGGCGGGGCAACCCGCGTTCCTCGACGACTATGCGTTTCTCGCCGCGGGCTTTCTGGATCTCTACGAAGCGACGTTCGATCTGGGCTGGCTGCGTGAAGCCGAAGCCCTCCATGCGACGCTCGCGGACGAGTTCTGGGACGACGATAGTGGCGGCTTCTTCACGACGAGCGTCGCCGACACCGACTCGGGGCTGCCGCGGACCAAGTCTTTGGATGATGGTGCCTTGCCTTCGGGCAACGCCGTCGCGGCCGAGAATCTCCTGCGTTTGGCGACGTTCCGGGACGACGACCGGGCGCGGCAGCGTGCGACCGAGTGCCTCCGTGCATTGGGCCGGGCCTTGACGAGGGTGCCGACGAGCGCGCCGCGGTTGCTCGGCGTGCTCGAGGCGCTGTTGGATCGGCCGCGCGAGATCGTCATCGTGGAGCCGGCCGAAGGCGACGAGGGGAGTACCGCCTTGCAGGCGGTCGTGCGGAGCACGTTTCTCCCGAACCGCGCGTTCGTGGTGGCGCGCGAGGGATCGATGCTCGCCGCGGCACAGGCCGCGCTGCCCTTTGTCGGCGAGAAGCGTGCGGTCGATGGCCTTGCGACCGCCTACGTCTGCGAGCGCGGCCGATGCTTGGCGCCCACGTCGGACCCCGCGACGCTCGCACGTCAGCTCGCCCAGGTGCAGCCGCTTCCTGCCCTGGACCAGAAGGGCGATTGAGCTGTCCCTCCGGTCCGCGATATGCGTGCATGGTCGCCGTCGCGATCGAGACAAGGGGGAGGCGCCGTGAAGGACGAGGATCTCGCGCAGCTAGCCGTCAACACCATCCGTACGCTCGCTATCGATGCCGTGCAGAAGGCGAACTCGGGACATCCCGGTTTGCCGATGGGTGCCGCGGCCATGGCGTACGTCTTGTGGCAGCGCCATTTGCGCCACAATCCCCGCAACCCGCACTGGGCCAATCGGGATCGGTTCGTCTTGTCCGCTGGGCACGGTAGCATGCTCTTGTACTGCCTGCTGCATCTCACGGGTTACGATCTCACGCTCGCTGATCTGCAGGCGTTTCGTCAGTGGGAGAGTCGCACTCCCGGTCATCCGGAGACGCTCCTCACGCCTGGCGTCGAAGCGACGACGGGGCCGCTCGGGCAGGGAACGGCGAACGCGGTCGGCATGGCGATGGCCGAGCGCACGCTCGCGCATCGCTTCAATCGACCTGGCCACACGATCGTCGATCACCGCACGTACGCCTTGGTGTCGGACGGCGACTTGATGGAAGGGATCTCGGCCGAGGCGGCGTCACTCGCCGGTCACCTGAAGCTCGGCAAGCTCATTTACGTCTACGACTGTAATCACATTTCGCTCGACGGACCGACGTCGCTGGCCTTTTCGACCGAAGACGTGGGCGCACGGTACGCCGCGTACGGCTGGCAAGTGCTGCACGTGAAGAACGGTGACACGGATCTCGCGGCGATCGATCGCGCGATCAGCGAAGCCGAAGCCGACACGACGCGACCCTCGATGATCGTCATTCAGACGACGATCGGATTCGGATCGCCGAAGAAGCAGGGCACGTCGGAGGCGCACGGCAGCCCTCTCGGCCCCGACGAAGTGGCGGCCGCCAAGCGCACGCTGGGCTTCGATCCCGACAAGTCTTTCGTGGTGCCGCCCGAGGCGGGGGCGCATCTGCGCTCGGCGGTGGAGCGCGGGGCGTCGCAGCAGGCCGAATGGGAGAAGCAATTCGGCGCCTACGCGAGCGCGCATCCTGAGCTGGCCGCAGAATGGCGTCGGGCGTTGGCCGGCGAGCTTCCCGCGGATTGGGACGGCGGCTTACCGACCTTCGGTGAGAAGGATGCGCAGGCCACCCGCCAAGCGTCCGGCAAGGCGCTGAACGCGATCGCGGCGCGCGTGCCTGAGCTGATCGGCGGTGACGCCGACCTCTCGGTCTCCACCAGCACGTCACTCAAGGACGGTGGCTCGTTCGATGGACAGACCGGCGCGGGCCGCAACATCCATTTTGGCGTGCGTGAGCATGCGATGGGCGCGATCGCGAACGGCATCGCCTATCACGGCGGCCTCCGCACGTTCGTCGCGACGTTCTTCTGTTTTTCGGACTACATGCGCCCCGCGGTGCGACTGGCGGCCCTGAACGAGCTGCCCGTCACGTTCGTCTGGACGCACGACTCGATCGCACTCGGCGAGGACGGGCCGACTCATCAACCGGTCGAACACTTGATGTCACTGCGGGCGATGCCGGGTCTCGCGGTGATGCGACCGGCCGACCCGAACGAGACCGCGGAAGCCTGGCGCTTCGCGATCGAGCAGCGTCATCGGCCCGTGGCGCTCGTGCTGAGTCGTCAGAAGCTGCCGGTGATCGATCAGGCCGTGGCGCGCGGCACGGCGCGAGGAGCGTACGTCGTCGCCGATCCGGGGCAAGGAAAGCCCGTGGCGCTGTTGCTCGCCACCGGCTCCGAAGTGTCCGTGGCGGTGGCGGCGCAGAAGCTGCTCGCCGGCGAGGGCATTCCGGCCCGCGTCGTGTCGATGCCGTGTTGGGAGCTCTTCGCCGAGCAGGATGCGGCATATCGGGCGTCGGTGTTGCCGCCGGACGTGCGTACCCGCGTGTCGGTCGAGGCCGGCGTCACGCTCGGCTGGGAGCGTTGGCTCGGTGATGGTGGTTCGGCGGTCGGGCTCGATCGCTACGGGGCGTCGGCGCCGGGGGAGGTGAATCTCGAGAAGCTCGGCTTCACCGCGGAGAACGTGGCCGCTCGTGTGCGATCGTTGCTGGCGAGCGCCGAAGGCGGCACCAGGTGATCATCGCCGTCGGTTGCGACCATGCGGGGTTCCCGCTGAAAGCGCGCATGGCGCGTGAGCTGCAGGCGGCTGGGCACGAGATCGTCGACTGCGGGGGGTTCGACACCACCCCGTCGGATTATCCCGACTTCGCGCGAGCCGTTTCGACCGCGGTCGTCGAGGGCCGCGCCGAGCGTGGCGTCCTCGTGTGCGGCAGCGGCGTCGGGGCATCGGTCGCGGCAAACAAGGTGCCGGGTGCGCGTGCGGCGCTCTGCCACGATACGTTTTCGGCGCGACAAGGCGTCGAGGACGACGATCTCAACGTGCTCTGTCTCGGGGCGCGGGTGATCGGCGAAGAGGCGGCCGCGGAATGCTTGCGC
Organism: Binatia bacterium; assembly: GCA_039917665.1. Lineage (GTDB taxonomy): Bacteria > Desulfobacterota > Binatia > UTPRO1 > UTPRO1 > UTPRO1. The sequence continues at coordinate 42,620 of JBDSJB010000104.1, read as the reverse complement.
GCCTTCCTCGTAGCGCGGTTCTCGCACGCCGAGCGGCACGTTCGACGCGTCGGTAAGATCAAGGCCCTCGAAGCGGACGCGCGCGCCGGCAAGTTCGACCGACCCGCCCGCTGACCTGGACGACCCGAGTCACGTCCGCAGCATGCGCGGTGCGAGCATCAGGCTCGCGATGATCGGCAGGCCGTAGTAGGCGGCGCGAAAGATCAGGATCGCCACCACGGCTTGCTCGTACTGCACACCGAGACCGACGAAGACCGCCGCCATGGACCCTTCCATGATCCCGAGGCCGCCCGGCACCAGCGACGCGATCGAGAAGAACATCCCGATTGCGAAGCCGGCGATCACGTGGCTCATGGCGATCGGCGATCCAATCGCGACGAATGCGCTGTAGAGCACGAGCAACGTGAAGAGCCAGTCGAACACGATGTAGACGGTCGGGCCCAGCATGTCGTGCGGACGCTGCAACAGGAAATCGAACCCGACGTTGAGGTTGTGTCGAAAGCGTCGGAGCGTCGCACGCGGCGGTCGTCGGTGGGGCGCGACGCGCTCGAGAACGCGATCGAGGAAGAGGGTCGTCGCGTAGAGAAGCCTGCGGCGCCAGCGCCGCCGGAGTAGCGCGATGCACATGGCGACTACGACGAGGCTGAAAGCGACCAGCAAGACGGTCGCAGCGATGAGATCGCGGCCGACCAGATGGTGGGAGAAGAGCAACAATACGAATCCCCAGCCCACGAAGATCAGCAGAATGAGGTTGGTGAGTAGGGTTTGGACGAGCGAGATCAGCACGGCGCTGCCGGCTGGAATGCCGCGTCGGGCGAAGAGGTACATGCGAAGCGCGAACCCGGAGAGCCCTCCAGTCGAGAGCAGATAATTCGCCGTATTGGCGACGAGCGTGATGCGACACATCTCGGCGAACGGCAACGTGTAGCCAGCGGCGCGGGCGATGCCTTGGTAGGACCAGGCCATCGTGAGGTAGCTGCCGACGGTGGCGAGCACCGGCAGCATCAGCAGCGCGGGCGCGATGCCGCGCGCGGTGCGCATCAGTTGATCGAGGTCCGCGCGGGCGACCAGGATGACGAGAACGCTCGCGCCGAATACCGCGAGCCAAACCACCCAGCGGCGGCCGCCTCGCTCTACGGGTGGGACCGGTGCCGCGAGGTCTTCGGACGTGGCCGGCTCAGCCATCCGCGGCCTCGGAATGTCAGGTCGCGCGCCCGGGCGCGATGCGGCGGAGTGCCGGGAAGCGTCGCACCAACCATGCGACGATGCCGATCGTCGGGACACCGGCGATGCCGCCGACGATGGTCGAACCGAATACCTGTCGGAGCCCGGGATGGCCTGCGGCCGAGCTGCAGAAGACGACGACGGCTCCCGTGGCTGTCGCCGTCAGGAGTGCTGCGGTCGGCGTGCGTTGCGGGTCCCACCACAGGTCGAAGGTGAGAGCAGCGATGCCGAGCAGGATCCCGCCCCCGAGTAGCCACAGCAACCCAGGGACGCGGCGATGGTAGAAGGACGCGGCGACCGAAGCTTCGGGAATGCCGGAGACCGCGACGTCGTCGAGGCGCACGGTCCCACCAGCGGGATAGTCCACCTCATGCGTCGCGGAGAGATGCTCGAGGTGCACGGGTGCGGTTCCGCGGCGCCCAAGGCGTCGCGTTTGCCATTGATCGCCGAGCTCCCCGTCGTAGTGCTGCGATTGGCCAGCGCCATCGGTCAGCGTCAGCGCATAGTGCAGCTGGCGCGTCTGGTGCTCGGTCGCGGGGGGGAGGTGAGCATCCAGAACGAGATCGAACCGGCCTTCCCCGATCGGCAGCACGGGATTCGCGGGCTTCGCTTCGAGTGAGGTCGTGGCGACTGGCGGACCGGGGAAAAGTCTTAGGCTGAAGGGCAGGGCGAACACGATGATCCACGCCAGAGCCACACCCGCGAGCGCAACGGGGCCGAGCCGCGGATGAGCATCGCGCAGTAACGATCCGAGCGCGGTCGAAATGCCGAGGATGAGGAGCGCGAAGACCGCGCTCAGGGCCGCGATCGGTTCAGCAATCAGCCCAAGCGCGTCGAGCAGCATGGTGGCGCCGAGGATGACGGCACCGACCGCCGGCGGAAGCCAGGTCGCGAACGCCTCCTCTATCAGCAGAGTGTTCACGTTGCGTGGGGGTACCGCACGCTTGGCGCGGCGCTTCGCTTCAGCCATGGGGCATTCTAGGCGGAAAGCGTCGGCGGCGGCAATTCATGCCAGCCGCCGACGCACGCGCACTCCCCTAAGTGCGCGCTAAAGGTGCTCCCGCTCAACCGGCCGCGCGGCGCAGGCGGTAGCCCGGCGCGACGGGAACGGTGACGAGTGGACGGCGCGGGGCTTGATCGCGGCGCCAACGGGCGAGGCCCTCACGGATGTGGTCGGGATCGAGATCCAGTGCGTGACAGATGTTCTCGAATGAGAAAATCCAGGGATCGTCCTTCGCGTCGAACCATTCACAGGTCTCGCCGAACAGGCGGCGTCCGCGGCGGTTGGTGGCGAAGGCGTACCGTTGGTAGCTGCGAACTGCTTCCTCGAGAATCGCGAGCACGAGGCGTCTCTCGCGCTCGAGAGGGATCGTTGCAGGTTCGTTCGTCATCATGTCTCCTTATGAAGCGAGGGGCTGCGGCCCGGTCGCTCGTTGCAGCACTTCTCCCAACACCGCAGCATCGAAGGGCTTGGACAGGAGCCAGGCCCCGCGTTCATGTGCCTGCGCTTCCAGCTGCTCGTCGGCGAAGGCCGAGATCAGCACTACGGGCAGCTCGGGCAGATCTCGCCGCAGCTCGGACACCAACTCGGTGCCGAGAATCAGCGGCATGCGCACGTCGCAGATCACGACGTCGTACGGGTCACGGAGGCAGCGTTCGAAGCCGACGAGCCCGTCGGTCACCGACTCCGCATCGTGGCCGAGATGCGTGAGCACCTCGGCGAGGTAGCGGCTGAATGTTGCATCGTCGTCGATGACCAGAATGCGCATCGTGACTGATGCATGAGCAACCATGGTGCCAGCGCGCGTGATGAATAAAAACGATGACTTGGCCCGGTCATGATGGAGGCTTCCCGGATCAAAGGTCGCAGGCAGCCAACGCGCCGTGTCTAAACCAAAATGAAATCAGCCATTTGGGTCGCTGCGGTCGAATGACGCAGGCAGCGGGGCAGAAAGCCTCAGGACTCTCGCAAGCCGTACCGGCGGAGCATCCGCTGCAGCGACCGTCGTTCGACGCCGAGAATGCTAGCCGCGCGCGAGATGTTGCCGCCGGTCTCCTGCAGCACGTGCGCTAGGTAGCGGCGCTTGACCTCCTCGAGCGTCGGGGCGCCGCGGAAGAGCGCCGAGTCGACGCTGCCCTTGAGCTCTGGAGCGAGATCGTCGGGCGTGAGCACCTGGCCATTCGCCAAGGCCACGGCGCGCTCGATGGAGTGCTCAAGCTCTCGAATGTTACCGGGCCAGGTTTGGTCGGTGAGGAGCTGCATGGCCTCGGGCGTCACCCGCGCGATGGCCTTGCCGCTCCGCGCGGCATAACGGCGCACGAAGTACTCGGCCAGGAGGGGAATGTCCTCCCGTCGATCACGGAGCGGGGGCAAGGTGATGATGACGACCTTCAGGCGATAGAAAAGATCCTCGCGAAAGGTACCCTTCTCGACGAGGTGTTCGAGGTGGCGATTGGTCGCGGCGACGACGCGAACGTCGACGGGGATCCACTCGTGCCCGCCGACGCGCTTGATTTCGTACTCTTGGAGCACGCGCAGCAACTTGGCTTGCATCGATGACCCGATGTCGCCGATCTCGTCGAGAAAGATCGTTCCGCCGGTCGCTTCTTCGAAGAGACCTTTCTTCTCGCCGACCGCACCGGTGAAGGCGCCGCGGACATAGCCGAAGAGCTCGGACTCGAGCAGGGAATCCGTGAGCGATCCGCAATCGACGGCGACGAAGCGTCCACCGGCACGGTCGCTGTGGCGGTGCAGTGCCGCCGCGATGAGCTCCTTGCCAGTTCCACTCTCGCCTTCGATCAGTACGGTGCTGCGTGACGGCGCGACGCGCGCGAGGGTGCGGTACACCTCGACCATGGCGGGACTGCGGCCGATGACGACACTCGTGTCGCTGATCGGGGTTCCCCCTTCGAAGGGAGCGTCCGTCAGATGCCGTTCCGCCAGCGCGCGTCGTACCGTCGATTTGATCTCGTCCAGGTTCATCGGCTTGCTGACGTAATCGAAGGCGCCATGCCGAATGGCCTCGACCGCGGTCTCGACCGAGCCGAACGCCGTCATCACGATGACCTGCAGCGCAGGTTGCTGCGCTTTCAGGGCCTGCGTGACGGCGATGCCATCCATCTCGGGCATCCGGACGTCGGTGATGGCGAGATCGAAGGTATCGTGCGCGGCGCGCTCCAACGCGAGCTTTCCGCTTTCGCATGCCTCGACGGTGTACCCCTCGTCTTGCAAGACCTCAGTCAGAAGCTCGCGGGTGACGGCGTCGTCGTCGATGACCAGGAGGTTCGGCGTCACGCGCTGGCTCCGCCGCCGATCGTGATGTCGATGGTCGTCCCGCCGCCGAGGCGACTCTCGACCTTGACCGTTCCACCGTGCGCGCGCGCGATGTCCTGGGTGATCGTCAGCCCGAGGCCCGTACCGCGGCCGATCTCCTTGGTCGTGAAGAAGGGCTGAAAGATGTGCTCCAAATCTCCGGGCGCGATGCCCTTCCCGTCGTCGGTGATGCGCATACGCAGGCCGGGAGGACCGCCGTTCGGCTGATGCACGTCGGCGCGGACGCGTATGTGTCCGCCCGGATCCAGCGCGTCGACGGCGTTGGTGAGCACGTTCAGCAGGATTTGCTGCAAGCCGCGCGGATCCGCGGCGATGACGGCTGGGGCGGCGTCCAGTTGGCGTTCGACGCCGATCCCCTTGGCGCTGAGCGCCGGGGCCAGAAGCGCGAGCGTCTCCTCGATCAATCCCGCGACGGCGACTGGCCGTCGCTCGAGGCTGGGCGTGCGTGTCTGATCCAGCGCGTTGCGGATCGCTTGGCTCATGACCCGAACCTGGGACTCGATGATCGCGAGCTTCTCACGCCCGTCGGGCGTCGTGACTTCCTTGGCGAGCAATTGCGTATAGCCGAGCACCGAGTTGAGTGGCGTCCCGAGCTCGTGCGCGATCGCGGCCGTCATCTGACCGAGGGCGGCCAATCGTTCAGCGCGACCGAGTTGTTTCTGCACGTGCCAGAGCTGTTCGTTGATCCGTTGCAGTTCGAGATTCTTGGCCGCGATGTCCGCGGTGGCGCCAGCGACCCTGCTTTCGAGCTCGTCGTTGAAGCGGCTCAAGCGATCCACCAACTCGCGCTTCTCGTGATCGGCCCGTGCGATCGTTTCGAGCATGCTGTTGAAGTGGTCGCCGAGTTGCTGGAGCTCGTCGCTGCCGCGGAGCTGGACGCGCGTATCAAGGTGGCCGGCCCGAGCGGCGTTCATGGCGTCGACGAGCAATCCGACCGGGCGGGCGATCGTCCGCGTGAGAATGACGCCGAGCACGCCGGCGATACCGAGGACGGAGAAGAGTGCCAGCAGCAACGCGCGCTGGGCCTGGACGTTGGCGAGGCGTTCGACCTCGGACAAGGAGGCTTTCACGCGGATGGCCCCGATCACCCGTTGCCCGAGGTGGAATGGCGCGACGGCGAGACCCAAATGCGAGCTTCCGGGCAGCAGTTGCCAGATCGGTTGATCGAGCTCCATCGCCAAACGATCGAGCGCGATGGGCTCGGTCGGCGCGGCGCGGCCCGAGCTCCCGAGCAGGCGCCATTGATCGCGAACCGGTAGGAGGATCTCGATGTCGGCGACGTTGCGGTGCGTTCGGGCGAGCTCGGCCAAGCGATGGTGAAAATTGCGCAGGTCGGTGCGGCCCCACAGCGAGCCGAGGAGGATATCGATCTCCTTCGCCAGCGTGAGCGCGCGTTCCTGGAGATTGCGCTCAGCGAGGCGCGTGGAGAGGCGAATCTCGAGCGCCGTCGCTGCGGCGAGGACGCAGACGACGGAGAGCACGAGTAAGACGATCAGGCGCAGGCGCAGGGAACGCCACGGGACGATGCGCATCCCGGCGATCATAACAGCCCGAAGGTGGGGCCGGTAAGCAGGGCTCGTCGGCCCGCGACGGAGGATCGCCGGGTCGGCACGTCGGGGCTTCAGCGGGCCCAGGAGGAAATCGCGGGTTGCTCACCCCGATAGACGTGGCGCCGAAAGAAGCTCGCGAAGCTCTTGCCGGAGACCCGCTGGATGGTCCCGAGGAAGTGCGCCGTCGAGACGGGACCGCCATCTCGGGCGAGGCTCGAGACGACCGCATCGAGTCCGCGTTGATTGCCGGTGGCTGCCCGGATTCGTTGATCGAGTACGTACATGACCAGGGGGGCGCTGTTGTTGCGAAGGGCGGGCTCCGACGTGTGGGTGAAGTCCTGGTTCCAGACGCCGTGCTCGGCGAAGAGCTCGAGGGCGCGTTGGAAGTGGCCTTCGGAAAGCGTGCCCATCCGGCGTTGCAGCTCGACGGAGTAGTACTCCGCGAGGCCCTCGGTCACCCAATGGGCATCGGCCTGAGGTCGAAATGGCGCCGCGACGTGAAAGAGCTCGTGGAGATAGGGACTCGTATAATCGGGCGATCGGAGGGGCCGGTCCGCGTGCATGTAGAAGGACTCCTCCCCGCTCAGGCCTCCACGCCACATCGGATCGGGGGCGATGACGATGAGGAGGCGAGCCAGGGAGTGATCGAACAGCGTAGCGACCATCGGCAGGGCCTGCTGCATCAACTCGAGGACGGGCTCGACCCGGTTCGTGACACCGGGAACACGGACGATGCTCAATGCGGTGTTGGCGACCGTGGCGTCGGTGCGCTTCAAGCGACCAAACGCGAGCCAGCCGCGGGGATGATCGAAACGCTGCCGCGGCGTCTCGACGAGGTAGTGCGCGTTGCTTTCGGACCGCATGACCGTAGCCGAGGTCCACTCCGACGGTAGTCGCAGGACGAGTCGGGCACGCGATTCCGGATGCGCCTCGACCTCTCTTCGAAAAAGGACGGCGCTCCGCGGGAAGAAGCCGCTCGTGCGCGACAAGATCCAACCGTCGCCCGCATGGCTGTCGTATCCTTTGCCTGACACGCGGCGATGCTCGACGTTCACGACGTAGCGCAGCTCCGCGTAGGGACCGTTCGGCGTCCAGACGATCTCCCCGCGACGACGCTCGAGTGTTCCGCTGCCCGCGAAGCCTTCGAATCGCTCTGGGTCGAATCTGAGTCGGACGCGTTCGATTTCGTCGATACCGGAGAGCTCCCACCGCACCCGCGCGTGGGCAGGATCCGCGGCATCGATCGTGACGTCGTAGGTGACCGAGAAGGTCTCTCGCGCCGTACTCGACGCGCTCATGTCGGTAGCCGTGGCGGTGGAGCCGAGCGTGAGAACAGCGAGCAGTATGGCCCTAAAAATGCCATTCGACGCGTTCCGCAGCTTGACACTCCTGGTATCGATTGATAGCCGAAACAATCTGTTATCGAATCTCAGGCACGTAGCTCAGTGGGAGAGCGCTTCCTTGACACGGAAGAGGCCGGCGGTTCAATCCCGCCCGTGCCTACCAAGCCGTCTGCTCAGCCTCTCGGCATGAACGCGGGTAGCGTTCGCGTGGCCCGGCCCGACGGAGATCCCGTCGAGGTCCCCAAGGGCTCGACGGTAGCCGATGCGCTGCGAGCGCTCGGCGAACGTCGTATTGGCGAGGCAATCGCCGCGAGTGTCGACGATCAGGTCGTCGACCTCACTCGGACGCTGGAGAGCGACGCCGTCGTGCGTCCGGTCTTCGCGGACTCTCGCGAAGGGCTCGAGGTCATCCGGCATTCGACGGCACATCTGATGGCCCACGCGGTCAAGCGTCTGTTCCCGGAGACGCAGGTGACGATCGGACCGGTCATCGAGACGGGCTTCTATTACGACTTCAAGCGCGCCCGGCCTTTCACGCCGGAAGATCTCGAGAAGATCGAAGCGTTGATGCGTGAGCTCGCCGACGCGAACTTCCCGGTCTCGCGCCGAGAGGTCGACAAGAGCGAGGCGGTCGCGTTCTTCCGCGAGCTCGGCGAGCACTACAAGGTCGAGATCATCGAAGGTATCCCCGAAGGGCGTGTCTCGCTCTACACGCAGGGGGATTTCACCGACCTCTGCCGGGGCCCGCACGTCCCGTCGACGGGTCGCTTGAAGGCGTTCAAGCTCACGAGCGTCGCCGGCGCGTACTGGCGCGGCAGCGAGCACAACGAGATGCTGCAGCGGATCTACGGAACTGCCTTCGCGTCCCCGAAAGAGTTGAAGGCTCACCTCGCGATGTTGGAGGAGGCGAAACGTCGCGACCATCGTCGCCTCGGCCGCGACTTGAATCTCTTCAGCTTCCATCCGGAAGCGCCGGCAAGCCCGTTTTTCCACCCCAAGGGCGCGATCATCTACAACGAGCTCATTGCCTATATTCGGCGGCTCTACGACCAGTTCGGCTATCAAGAAGTGTTGACGCCGCAGGTGTTGGACGTCGAGCTCTGGAAGCGATCAGGGCACTACGACAACTACCGCGAGAACATGTTCTTCACCGAGGCCGACGAGCGGGCCATGGCGGTGAAGCCGATGAACTGCCCGAGCCACTGTCTGCTCTACGGGATGTCGACGCGCTCCTATCGCGATCTGCCGATCCGCTTCGCTGACTTCGGTCGCTTGCACCGCTACGAGCGTTCCGGCGTCACGGCTGGCCTCACGCGAGTGCGATCCTTCTCGCAGGATGACGCGCACATCTTCTGCACGCCGGATCAGATCGCAGGCGAGGTCGGCCGCGTCGTCGAGATGTTGTTTCGTACGTACGATTTGTTCGGGTTTGCAGAGCGCCGTGTGTATCTCGGCACGCGACCCGAGAAGTCGATCGGCGACGACGCGATGTGGGAGCGGGCCGAGGCGAATCTGACCGAGGTCCTGCAGTCGCGCGGGATTTCTTACGAGGTCAATCGTGGCGATGGGGCCTTCTACGGCCCGAAGATCGACTTCTGCATTCTCGATGCGATGCGGCGGGAATGGCAGCTCGGAACCGTACAGCTCGACTATGGGCTGCCGGAACGATTCGACCTGCATTTCGTGAACTCGTCAGGTCAGGAAGAGCGCCCGGTGATGATTCACCGCGCTCTGCTCGGATCGATCGAGCGCTTCATGGCGATCCTCATCGAGCATTGCGCCGGAGACTTTCCGCTGTGGCTCGCACCCATTCAGATGCGGCTCGTGACGGTCACCGAAGAGCACCATGCTTACGCGGAAAAGGCCCTCGCGGATCTTCGTGCCGCGGGCTTGCGCGCGGAAGCCGATTTGCGGAAAGAAAAACTCGGCTTCAAGATTCGCGAAGCGGAGCTTCAGAAGATTCCCTACGTCTTGGTGATTGGCGACAAGGAAGTGGCTTCGAGCACGTTGGCGCCACGTCGGCGCGGGGCCGGAAACCTCCCTGCCATTTCCGTGTCAGAGCTGATCGAGAAGGCCATGGGGGAGATACGCGTGCCCATGGCAGGAGGTGTCCCATAAGCGTCAAAGAGGCTCAAACTCGTATCAATTACCAGATCCATGCTCGTGAAATCCGGGTCATCGGTGCAGACGGTGAGCAGCTCGGTGTGCTCGAGACGCCCGAGGCGCTTCGTCTGGCCGAGGCCAAAGAGCTCGACCTCGTCGAGATCGCTCCTACCGCTACGCCGCCGGTCTGCCGCATCATGGACTATGGCAAGTTCCGGTACGAGAAGAAGAAAAAGACTCAGGAATCCAAGAAGAAGCAGGTCTTTGTCACGGTCAAAGAGGTCAAGATGGGCTCCCGGACCGATGGCCACGACATCGATTTCAAAGTGGCGCACATCCGCAAGTTCCTCGAGCGCGGCCAGCGTGTGAAGGTTTCGGTGTTCTTCCGCGGCCGCGAGATCACGCATCCGGAGATCGGACGGGACAAGTTGTTGGGTGTGTTTGAAAAAGTGAAGGATCTGAGCAATATGGAACTGAATCCGCGGCTCGAGGGCCGCAACATGTCCATGATGCTCCAACCGCGCTAGCGGCGGTGGCCTCGAGGGACCAGGGGTAGAGATGCCGAAGATCAAGACGTGCCGCGGGGCGGCGAAGCGTTTCAAAACGACCGGAAGCGGCCGCATCAAGCGCGGCAAGGCGTACCGACGCCACATCCTTTCGCACAAGGGCCGTAAGCGGAAGCGCCAATTGCGCAGCTCGACTCTCGTGGCCGCGGTCGATCACGAGCACATCCGCAAGCTGATCCCGTACCTGTAGGGCGGGCGAAGGGAATAGAGATCAATGCCACGCGCAAAACGAGGCACGAAGGGTCGGCAGCGCCACAAGAAGCTGTTGAAGCTCGCCAAGGGCAACGTCGGTGGTCGTCGTAAGGGCTACCGGCAAGCTCGTTCCACCGTCGAGAAGGGGCTCACCTACGCGTACCGCGATCGCAAGGTCCGGAAGCGCGATTTCCGAGGTCTCTGGATCGTGCGGATCAACGCGGCTGCACGCACGCACGGCGTGACGTACAGCCGTCTGATGTCGGCCTTGAAGAAGGCAGGCATCGACCTCGACCGTAAGGTGCTCGCCGACATCGCGGTGCGGGATCCCGCAGCTTTTGGCGACCTGGCCCGGCTCGCCGTCGCCTGAACATCGGCGATTGCGATTCAGTGGCGCGCCGGGGCGTCAAAGGACGCGGGCGATCGGGTCGCCGATGATGGAGAGGGTGTCGTTGCGTCCTGCTGACGATGTCGTGGGGCGCTTACAGCTCCGTTCCCGTCATCCATGAAGGCTACGCTCGACGCCCTCGGTGTTGAGATCGACGAAGCGCTCGACGCGTGTCGCAGCGACGACGATCTCGAGCGTATTCGGATCGCCTATCTCGGGCGCAAGGGGCGGTTGACCGAGGTGATGCGCGGGGTCGGGGTGCTGCCGGCGGAGGAACGACCGGCTGTCGGGGAGTTGGTCAATCAGCTCAAGCGTCGCGTCGACGAGCACATCGGCGCACTGCGCGATCGCTGGGAGTCGGAACGCCGCGTGCAAGCGTTGGCGAGCGAACGTGTGGACGTCTCGTTGCCGGGAAGGGTGTTCGCCCACGGTCACGTTCATCCGCTGACCGCCGTGCTGGATGACGCGCTTGGCATCCTCGTGAGCCTCGGCTTCTCGATCTACGAAGGCCCACACATCGAGGACGAGCACCACAATTTCACGGCGCTCAACATCCCAGCGGATCACCCCGCGCGTGACATGCACGACACGTTCTTCGTGGACGATACGCACGTCTTGCGCACCCATACGTCGCCCGTGCAGATCCGGGTCATGGAGAATCAGGAGCCGCCCATCGCCGCGATCGTGCCGGGTCCGGTCTATCGCCACGAAGTCGAGACGGTGAAGAACTCGGCGATGTTCCACCAAGTGGAAGGCTTCCTCGTAGATCGGCATGTGACGTTCGGCGATCTGAAGGGTGTGCTGGGTCTCTTCGTGCAGCGCATGTTCGGAGACGATACGCGGGTGCGGTTTCGTCCGAGCTTCTTTCCCTTCACCGAACCGAGCGCCGAGGTCGACATCAGCTGCGTCATCTGTCGGGGTTCGCGCAAGCTCGCGACTGGTGATCCGTGTCGCGTGTGCAAAGCGACCGGCTGGCTCGAGATCCTCGGCTCCGGATTGATTCATCCGGAGGTATTCCGCGCGGTCGGCTACGATCCGGAGAAGGTGTCCGGATTCGCCTTCGGCATGGGCGTCGAGCGCATGGCGATGCTCAAGTACGGCATTACCGACATTCGGCACTTCTACCAGAACGACCTGCGGTTCCTGAGTCAATTTTGACCCGGGCTCGCGCGTGAAGATCACCCTGAATTGGCTGCGCGAGCTCGTCGATGTCGTGCTGTCGCCCGACGAGCTGGCCGACACGTTGGTGATGGCCGGGCTCGAGGTCGAATCTGTCGACGAGCGTCGTCCGAGTTGGGGCAGCGTCGAGATCGCGAGAATCGAGAGCGTTCAACCACACCCGAATGCCGATCGCTTGCGGCTCTGCCAGGTGAAACGCGCCCACGAAAGCGTCGCCGTCGTGTGTGGCGCCAGCAACATGCAGGCGGGCGACCTCGTCGCGCTGGCTGTGCCTGGAACGGTACTTCCGGATGGCAAGCACATCGAGCAGGCGACGATCCGCGGTCAGTCGTCGCACGGTATGTTGTGCTCGGCACGCGAGTTGGCGTTGTCGGACGAGGATGGCGGCGGGATCATGATCCTTCCGCGCGACGCGGAGATCGGCGTGTCGTTGGTGTCGTATCTTTCCGCGGAGGACACCATTCTCGAGCTCTCCGTTACGCCCAACCGCGGCGATTGCCTGAGCGTGCTGGGAGTGGCACGTGAGGTCGCTGCGTTGACGGGCGCGACGCTTCGCGTTCCAGCGGTGAAGATCGTCGAGGGTAAGGCCGCCGCCGCGCGGATCGTCAGCATCGAAGTGCAGGCTCCCGACCTCTGTTCGCGCTACTGCGGCCGCGTCGTGCGTGGTCTACGCATCGCCCCATCGCCGCTGTGGATGCAAACCCGACTCGGGATGGTCGGGCTTCGGCCCATCAACAACGTGGTCGATGCAACCAACTACGTCATGCTCGAGCGCGGCCAACCACTGCATGCATTCGACCTCGCCCGCATCCGAGGTGCTCGCATCACGGCGCGTCGAGCAGGAAACCGTCAGCGCTACGAAACCCTCGACGGTGTCACGCGAGAGCTGTTGCCTGACGACTTGGTGATCGCGGATGCGGAAGGGCCGGTTGCGCTGGCCGGGGTGATCGGGGGGGCCGACTCGGAGATTCGAGCCGAAACCGTGGACATTCTGCTCGAGAGCGCGTTCTTCGTCCCCGAAACCGTTCGCCGTACGGCTCGCCGATTAGGAGTGAACACAGAATCCTCCTATCGATTCGAGCGCGGTGTCGACCCTGGGGGAACGAGAACCGCGCTCGACCGCGTGACTGAGTTGGTCGTTGCGCACTCGGGTGGGGAGATCGCGCGTGGAGTTCTCGAGCAGCGGGCACCCGGCCGGCGGGCGCGGCCAGCGATCCGGCTGCGGCCAGCTCGGGTCAATGCGCTCCTCGGGACGACCTTTAAAGCAACCGAGATGGAGCGTCCCCTGAAAGCGCTCGGAGCGGTCGTGTCGGGCAAGGGATCGGCGTCGTGGCGAGTCGTCCCACCGTCGCATCGTTTCGACATTCAAAACGAGGTGGATCTCGTCGAGGAGGTTGCGCGCCTGATCGGTTACGATCGCGTACCCGCCACGGTTCCCTCGATCGTCGCTGGTGGACCGGGCATGGGGCCGACGCGAGACGTCGAGCAACGACTGCGCGAGCGCCTGCGGAGCGGCGGATTCGACGAGATGGTCACGCTGGCCATGGTCTCCGCCGAGGACAACCGTGATTTTCCTGGATTGCCTGAGCTCACCGGCCGCGCCGTGACGCTCGCCAACCCGCTGTCGGTGGACGCCGCTGAGCTGCGGAGGAGCCTCCTCCCCGGGATGCTGCGAGCGTTCAGCGAAAATCGACGCCAGGGGGCCGAGCACGTCGCAGGGTTCACGATTGGCCGCGTATTCGCGCGCGAGGACGATCGGTACCAAGAGTTGCAGACCCTCGCACTGTTGGTTGCTGGCAGCCCGCCCGCGACGACGATGGGGGAGGCGCGGCGTGCCGTGGATTTCGCCGACCTGAAGGGTGTCCTCGGGTTGATGTTTGCCGAACTCCACCTCGATCGCGTCCGTTGGGAGCGAGTGGGTACCGAGGCCGGCTATCTTCATCCCGGCAAGTCGGCACGCATCGAGATCGGGGGGGTGGCGTGTGGCTACGTGGGTGCACTACATCCCAACGCAATCGCCGAGCGGCACCTCGACGCGGAGCCCTGGGTGGCTGAACTTGACTTGATGAGGGTCGTTCAGTACTGTCCACGCCGCGTTATTTTTCGCCCACTTCCGCGCTTTCCGGCCGTCTCCAGGGACATCGCGGTCGTTGTCGACGACGAATTTCCGGCGCAGCGAGTGATCGATGCGGTCGAGGAGGTTGCCGAGCCTTTGGTGGAGGATGTCAGAGTGTTCGACCAGTACACCGGGTCTCCCATTCCGTCTGGGAAGAAGAGCCTCGCCTATACAATCGCATATCGAGCTCCCAACCGAACGCTCACGGACGACGAGGTCAACGCCATGCACGAGCAACTGGTCGCACGACTTGTCCGGGAACTACCTTTGGAGGTGCGGCGGTGAACGATGGCACGCCTACGGTGATCAAGGGCGCAACGATGACCAAGGCGGACATCGTCGAGCGCATCTACGAGAAGGTCGGGTTCTCCAAGAAGGAAGCCTCCGAGGTCGTCGAGTCGATCTTCGAGGTGATCAAGAGTCGCCTCGAAAACGGCGACAAGGTGAAGATCTCAGGCTTCGGAAATTTCGTCGTGAATCAAAAGCGACCCCGCAAGGGACGCAATCCGCAAACCGGCGAAGAGATCATCATTACCGGTCGCAAAGTACTCACCTTCAAGGCGAGTCAGGTTCTCAAGAAGACGATTAACCCGAGTTAGCGTTTCCCGCCTTTGGCCCGCGCATTCAGGCGAACGATGCGCGCCGGGCGCGTGTAGGTCCGCGGGCGCTCCTGCGTCATCAAGTGCTCGTACTTCATTCGGAGCAAGGCATCTCGCATACAGTCCGAATCGATGCCGAGTGCTTCGCAGACGTTGTTGAACGAGAAGGGCCAGTTCCAGTCACGCGTGCGGATCCAGCGCTCCGCCTGTCGGGACAGCATGCGCGGCCGAGCGCGTGTAGTTCGGAAGTACTCCTGGAAGCAGCGGATCGCATCCTCCAGGATGGCGAGCATGAGAGCCTTCTCCGGGGAGAAGTCGCTGTCGCACCGGGGCCCCTCGAAGAACTGTTGCGGCAGGATCACGTCTGGGCCGAGCAGGTCGCTCAGGCTGTCGCGCACAGGAATGCGACGCGGTTCCGATTCGGTCATCATGTCGAGCGTCGCTCGCTCGCCGGCCTGGCTCTCCATCATGTCGCGTCTCCTTCGACCCCGTGAGTTCGTCCCATCGCTTGGACGAAGTGAGGGACAGCAAACGACAGGCCACTAGCGTCGAAAGATGCAAGCCACGCAGATGCGAGGGTTCACGCGACCGTTCGCATCACACAGCATCCTGCAACGATACAAAGTTGACACTTGACGCCGTTCGGGTGCGGGCAATTTTGACGCGCGCGCGCGTTCTGGCACTTGCCCGTCCTTCGCCACCATGCTTCGCGCTGGGGTCAGAATCCTGACTAATCCTGTGTTTCTTGCGCGTCGAGATGGCCCATGGTACGCGTCCTCCGTTCGCAAGCTGCGAACACTCGGGGCGTGGCGCAGCCTGGTAGCGCACACGCTTGGGGTGCGTGTGGTCGCCGGTTCAAATCCGGCCGCCCCGACTACCTGTCGCTCCACGGCGCTCGGTACGACGACGTGGTCCCGACTTCCACGACGCCCGTGCCGCCCGTTCGGCGGCCGGGCAGCGTGCTCACCGCGAGAAAAGCGTTGTCAACGACGTTTAGGATGACATACCGTGCGCGGGTCGTTGACGTGGGGGCAGGGGTGCAGGGGCGGTAGGATGATCATTCTGGTCTGCAATGACGATGGTGTGCGTTCTGAGGGGATCCAAGCCCTCGCGCGTGCACTGGAGCCGCACGGCGAGGTGTTCGTCGTGGCCCCCGACCGCGAGCAGAGTGCGGCGGGGCACTCGTTGACCCTGCATCGCCCACTACGGGTCGAGGAGATCGGACCCAGGCAGTTCGCAATCGATGGGACGCCGACCGACTGCGTGAATCTGGCCGTGTCGGGGATCTTGCCCGGACGCCCGGGTCTGGTGGTATCCGGCATCAACAAGGGCGCCAATCTCGGCGACGACATCACTTACTCGGGAACGGTCTCGGCGGCGATGGAAGGCACGTTGCTGGGCATTCCCTCGATCGCCATGTCACTTGCCGGTCGTACGCAGTTCGATTTCGGACCCGCCGCCGAGTTCGCCGCGCGCCTCGTGGCGCGCGTGATCGAGCGCGGACTGCCACCGGACACGTTGCTCAACGTGAACGTCCCCGATCTTCCTCGAGAAGCCATGACGGGCTTTCGCATCACGAAGCAGGGCAAGCGTCGCTTCGGTGAAGCGTTGATCGAGAAAGTCGACCCTCGTGGTAAGAAATACTACTGGATCGGCGGCGACGAGCTCGGGTTCATCCAAGCCCCGGGCACGGACTACGCCGCGATTCTCGAAGGCGCGGTGTCGATCACGCCCGTGCATCTCGATCTCACGCACTACCCGTCCTTCGCAGCGCTCGAAACGTTGCCGTTGGAGTGGCCATGAACTTCGTCCGAGCGCGCGAGCGCATGGTCGACGAACAACTCGTCAATCGCGGCATTACGGACTTCAGGGTGCTCGCGGCGATCTCGATGATCGAGCGGCATCACTTCGTGGCCGAGGCGTTGCAGGTTCGCGCGTACGATGACAAGCCGCTGCCGATCGGTGAGCGTCAGACGATCTCACAACCGTACATGGTGGGTTTGATGACCCAAGCCCTCGAGCTCAAAGGCCACGAGCGGGTCCTCGAGATCGGCACCGGGTGCGGGTACCAGACGGCGGTCTTGGGGAAGCTCGCGGCGACGGTCTACACGGTGGAGCGCCTCGCCGTGCTCGCTTCGGCGGCCAGGGCGACGCTCGACGGTCTCGGGTACTCGAACGTGGTCGCTCGTGTCGGAGACGGTAGCCTCGGCTGGGCCGAGGAGGCGCCGTTCGACGCGATCATTGTCACCGCAGGGACCCCGCAGGTCCCCCAACCTCTCGTTGTACAGCTCGGAATGGAGGGACGTCTGGTCTTCCCGGTGGGTGAAGAAGAATTGCAAACTCTCGTCCGAATTCGTAAGGAGGAGGGGGGCTTACACGAGGAGTACTTCGGCGATTGCCGCTTCGTGAAGCTGGTTGGACGCTATGGGTGGCGGCGGTAGGAGCTGCGAGGGCTTGGATAGTCCGGGAGGCTCGTGTGGGGGTGTGGGGGAAGCGGGGGGCGCTCGTCGCCTTCGTGGTTCTGGCGTTAGCGGGCTGCGGTCTCGGCCACGGTGGTCCGAAAGTCGCGCCGAGAGGCGACGGCGTCTACCACCAAGTGCGGCGGGGTGAAAACCTCTACCGGATTGGGAAGGCCTACGGCGTGGCTCATACCGACTTGGCGCGTGCCAACGGCATTGCCGATGCGGCTCGTCTCGAGGTCGGTCAGCGTATTTTCGTCCCAGGCGGAAAGCGCCAGTTGCCGGTCAATGTGATCACACCCGAGCACGCCGTGACCGAGGCGCCGGCGGGCAACGAGCTACCGCAGGGTGACAGCGTGTTCATTTGGCCGCTCACGAGTGGGACGCTGACGTCGTCATTTGGTCCTCGGGGCCGCAGCTTTCACGACGGGATCGATATCGGCGCAGCGCCTGGAACGGCGGTTCGCGCGGCCCGTGACGGCGACGTCATCTACAGCGACACGCTCCGCGGATACGGGAACGTCGTCATCGTGCAGCACGCGGGTGGGTACGCGACGGTCTATGCGCACAACGAGGAAAACCTCGTAGACGCCGGGTCGAAAGTCCGCCAAGGTCAGCCGGTTGGTAAGGTCGGACGGAGCGGCCGCACCTCGGGCCCGAATCTCCATTTCGAGATCCGCAAGGACAACGTCGCCCGGAACCCGATCTATTTTCTCCCCAGCCAAACCGTTCAGCGCGCAAAGGACAGTCCGACATGACCGAGGCAGAGCTCCGTACCTACATCCGCGACATTCCCGATTTCCCGAAGCCCGGCATCGTCTTCAAAGACATCACGCCGCTGCTGGCGGCGGGAAAAGCTCTGCAGGCGGTGGTCGACCATATCGCCGATCGGTATCAGGGGACCGTCGACACCGTGCTCGGTATCGAGTCACGGGGGTTCATCATCGGTGCGGCCGTCGCCTATCGGCTCGGGATCGGCCTCGCGCTGGTACGCAAGCCCGGCAAGTTGCCGCACAAAACCTACGCGGCGAAGTACGAGCTCGAGTACGGCACCGATACGCTCGAGATTCATCGCGATGCGGTCGGCAGCAATAGTCGCGTGCTGATCGTCGACGATTTGCTCGCCACCGGCGGCACGGCCTCGGCGGCGATCGAGCTCGTGCGACGACTCGACGGCGAGGTGAAAGCCTGCGCTTTCGTCGTCGAGCTCGCATTCTTGGACGGCCGCAAGCGGTTGGACGTCCCGGAAGTTTTTTCGCTGATCCGCTACGACGGCGAATGATCTTCTCGTCGCGGACGCTTCCGCATTGAGGCGAACCATCGCCGTCCGCTAGGCTGAGGGCTGATGTCGCACGCGCACGCGCACGATGCCCCGGCCGGGAGCTCGCGTTCCGCCCCGGCGCGCCAGGCCGGCCGCAAGGCCCTTACGAGCGCGCTCTTCCTGACGCTCGGCTACATGGGCGTGGAGATCGCGGGAGGATTTGCGACCAACAGCCTCGCGCTCCTGAGCGACGCGGCCCATATGTTCACCGACGCGATCGCGCTGGCGCTCGGCCTCTTCGGTGTCTGGATCGCAGATCAGCCGGCAACCGAGCACAAGACGTACGGCTACCATCGCGCCGAGATCATCGTGGCCTTGGTCAATGGCCTCATCCTGTGGCTCGTCGTGCTGTGGGTGTTCTGGGAAGCGTGGCAGCGCATGGCGGAACCACCCGCGGTCTACGGGACCGGCGTTCTCGGTGTCGCGACCGTGGGATTGGCCGTGAACTTGGTTGCTGCGTGGTTGCTCTCGGGTGCGGCCAGCCACAACCTCAGCGTCCGTGGAGCGCTGCTCCATGTGCTCTCGGATTTGATCGGCTCGATTGGCGTCATCGCGTCGAGCCTGATGATCCTCGTTACGGGATGGAATGCGGCCGACGCCGTCGCGAGCGTCATCATCGCAATGTTGATTCTCGTGAGCTCGTTCGGGCTCGTCCGGGAGGCGGTCGATGTGCTCATGGAGGCGGTGCCCCGGCACATCGATCTCGACGATTTGCGCCGAACGTTGGAGGCAGTCCCTGGTGCGAGCGAGGTTCACGATCTGCACGTCTGGAGCCTGACGACGGGGCATTGTGCACTGTCGGCTCACGCCGTCGTCCAAGAGGGCGTTGTGAGTGACGCGGTCCTGGAAGCCATGACCGAGCGGCTCGCGGAGCGCTTCGACATTCATCATGTGACGATCCAGCTCGAGATGAGCAGTCGGCGCCACACCGAGCCGACGCACTGATGCATCCCGCGGCCACGCTCTTCGTGGACGTGTGCGTACAGCCTGATCTGTGGTGCGGCGGGACGTGGCCGCTCGTGACCTCGGCGCAGGCTCGTGGCGTCGCAGATTTGTTCGTGTTGGCCGGCGACCTCGACCTCCGACAGGGTGGGATCGTCTGTCGTCATGCGCCTGAATCCGAATTCTCGATGCAAGGATCGTCCCTGCATTGTTTGCAACCGGGCGCGGGCCACGAGCGACCCCCCGCATGCGTTCCCCGCTTGCCCATACAGGTGTGGAAGGGTGTCGAGCTCACCGACGAGGGGCCTCCGCTCGACCGCGAACATGCCCTCTATCTCGACAGTGGCTGTGGGCTCGCTCCCGACGGTGACGTCGGACACGCTCGAGCGTTCAATCACCTCACGGCGGGTGTACGCGATGCCGTCGTGTTCGGTGCCGGGATCGAAGGCGGTCTCGATCAGGCGGTCCGAGCGCTGCTCCGTCGCCGCATTCGCGTCCATGTGGCGCTGGATGCGGCCGGCACCGCTGACGAACGAGCCGCACAGCTCATCGTCGCCGATTGGAAGCGCCGCGGCGTCGACGGGACTACCGTCGGAATGATCGAACGAATGCTCCGCCGAGCCTGACGCTACGGCTGGCGGGTGCGAAATTGACACCTCGTACCGTCGCCTCCTATTGTCCCGCGATGCCTGCCAATCCGAGCTTCAAGACGATGATGAACGAGGTCGTCGCCTTCGGAAGCTGCTGTGAATGCGGTTCGTGCGTCCTGGTCTGCCCTCATAACGTCATCGACTACGTCGACGGCAAGCCGAAGCAGGTGGCGAAGGCGACCGCACCTTTCGATCTCTGTGGCATCAGCGAAGGGATCGGCTGCGACGTCTGTGCGCAGGTCTGTCCGCGCCTGAATCCTCGGGAGTTCGAGCTCGCGGATCTGCTCTATGGCCCGGATCGCCCCTACGAGGGCGCCTTCGGAGTGTATCGTCGGATCGTCGCCGCCCGGTGTGTGGCTCCAGAGATCATGGAACGCGCTCAGGATGGTGGCGTCGTGACCGCGATGCTGCGGTGGGCCTTCGAGCGCGGCATCATCGACGGCGCTGCGGTCTCGGTTGCCGATCCCGAACGCCCGGCACAACCGATGCCGAAGCTCGTGACCAGTGTCGACGAGATTCTCGCCAGCGCGAGCTCTTGGTACACGTACTGCCCGAACAATCTCGCGTTGGCGGACGCCGAGAAACTCGGCCTCGAGAAGGTCGCGTTCGTCGGTGTTCCCTGCCAGGTCACGCCCGTGCGCAAGATGCAGCTGGTCGACGCCGGCTACCTCGAGAACGGTCGCAAGAAGGACAAGCACATCGAGCGGCAGAGCAAGTTCCTCAAGGGATACGGTGCCCGCGTCGCCCTGAACATCGGCCTCCTCTGCACCGAGGTCTTCACGTACGACGGTCTGATGGTCGACAAGATCCAGAACGAGATGGGCATTCCGCTCGGCGACATCAAGAAGTTCAACGTGAAGGGCAAAGTCCTCATCTACAAGAAGGACGGCACCCTGGTGGAGATGCCGCTCAAGAAGGCTCAGGAGTACGCCCGACCCGAGTGTCACCACTGCGGCGACTTTTCGGCTGAGCTCGCCGACATCTCGTGTGGCGGCGTCGGCGCGATGGATTGGACCATCACGATCCTCCGCACCGAGCGCGGTGAAGAGCTCTTCAACCGCATGGTCGCGGAGGGGCTCTTCGAGGTGCGACCCATGGAGGAGTTCGAGAACTCCATGAAGGTGCTCCTACGGCTCACCAATCGCCAGCGCGGTCGAGTGCCGGTGGCCCCTGGGCAGGACGCTTCGCGCGTTCGCCCCGCCTGACCGCGTCTAGACGTCCCAAAAGAAATCGGCCGCCCCCCTCGCCGTGGGGAGGTTCGGCGAGAGGGGCGGCCGTACAACCTGCCAAGCGAGAATAGCTTGGCGCGGGGAGGCAGAGGGGTCTAGTGGTTTACGGGCAGGCGCACACTCCCGGTACGCCGCACTCGCCCGTGTCCACGTTGCAGATGTCCTCCGTGCACGGATTGCCGTCGTTGAGGCAGCTCATGAGCGGGCCCGGGATGCAGGAGCCGGCCGCACAGGCGTCGGTCAAGGTGCAGGGATTCTCATCGGTGCAGGGTGCCGTGTTTGGAACTCCACACACGCCTGTTGTCGGCTCGCACACGTCGTCCGTGCAAACGTTGCCGTCATCGAAGCATTGCTTCGGCGTGTAGCACTGACCCGTAAAGTAGTCGCAGGTGTCAGCCGTGCAGAGGTTGCTGTCGTCTGCACATGTCTTCGGCGTCCCCGGCTGACACGTCGGCAGCTGACAGTAGCCACCGGTCGCTGTCACGCACTGTGAGTTGGTCGTGCAGGCCAGACCCGTATTCGTGCCGCCGACACAAGTGCTGGTGCCCCCGCCGCAGGTGTCGTTCAGCGTGCATGGATTGAAGTCGTTGCAGGGCGTCCCGTTCGTGGTGCAATCGCGAACCGGCGCCGGCAGCGTGAAGAACTGCGTTGCCGTGGCCGAGCCCTTCAGGCACGCGCCACCCGGGCATTGCGAGTCGACCGAGCACGTCTGCGCATCGTTGCTGCCGCCGACGCACTGCGAGCTGACGGTGCCTTGGATTTGACGGATCGTATTCACCTGCTCGCGCGGGTACGTCAGGCACGCGTACGCCTTCCCGGGCTGACTGATGATCGGGATACCCGTTCGAGCCTGGAATTCGACCAGGTTGCACTCGGGACTCGGCCCACCGTTGGTGTCGGCGTCACTGATCACCGCACCGTTGGTCGGGGCGAGGACCGAGAAGTCGATACGGACGCCGTCGGCCACAGGTGCTGCCTGGAAGTCGGCAACCGTTCCGGCCACGACCGTCGTGAGCGTACCGTCGCCGTTGTCCTCTGAAAGGTTGGTCTCGAGCGCGAGCCCGAGCGTGGCCGGATCACCGACCCGCGGCGTCGCCGTAGGCGTCGGCTTCGGCGGCTTGACAGGAGGGTCACCGACGATACGGAACGAGTTCAAGAAGAACAGCTGCTTCTGATTGTTGCCGTTCCCGAGCCAATCGGAGTCGCTGACGAAGATCACGAAGCTAAAGTTCCCGTCGATGCCGGTATCGATCTGCTGATTGTCCGAGAGGCGGTAGATCGCCTTATTGCGCACGAACTCCATCACGTAGAGACGCTTCACGCCTGCGGTGCCAGTGTCCGAGAGGTCGGCCGTCGACGTGAAGTACAAGCGCACGGCGCCACCAGGCCCTGGGGCGGGATCGGTGCTGTCGCCATCGGTGCCGAACGTGAGCTGCGTGAGCTTCGGCGGAATCGCCGTGAGGTCGATCTGGAAGATTTGGGTGCGGGTATTTCCGTTCAAAGCAAGATCGGCGGCCGATTCGAAGAAGATGAAGCGGCTGTCGCGGCTGTAGGTCGGGTTCGTGCTGTCGGCCGCACCGAAAGTCAGTTGCTGAACGGTGCTCGCTTTGAAGTTCTTGATGAAGATTTGCTTGGCGCCGTTGAAGCAGCCGTTTCCAGCCGCATCCTCAGCCGACACGAAAGCGACCTGGTCGCCGTTGGAGCTGATGGCCGGATCGCTCGCGGTCACGGGCGTCACGAGCTCGAGGCCGGGATTGGTACCGCCAAAGGGACACGGGTAGCTGCCGCACTTGCTGTTGCGGAGCTTGCGAGGGTCCGCGCGATAGAGGTGCTCTCCGGGAGGAAGGTTCTTCTTCTCCAGATCGCCGGTCGAGGTGAACACGATGTAGCGACCAGAGAAGTTGAGCTTGGCGTCGTAGCTCTCGCCAACGCCCTTGGTCAGCTGGACGAGCTGGGTCTTCTCAGGGTGCTTGAATTTCACCTGACGTGCGGTGAAGACCTGCCGGCCGGTGCTCCCGTTGGCGAGCACATCACCCGCCGAGTGGAAGGCCAGTGTGGACGCACGGGGCGAGCCGCTCGGGCTGAAGCTGCCCTGGTCGCCGAACGTCAGCTGATAAAAGGCGCGCTGGTGTTTGAGGATGCGCTTCGCCGTGTCGAAGACGAAGATCTGCGGCACCGTGTTGCCGTTACCGAGCAGGTCGGCATCAGAGTGGAAGATCATCACGTTGGACACCATCGTGAAATGAGCGCCATCGAGCGTTTGAGATGGCTTGTCGGTGACCTGGGTGATGAGAGGACTCTTGAGGTGCAGTGCTTCCGTTCGCGTGCTCGTGGCGACGATCACGCCAGCGGTGATCAAGGCCGTCATTAGGCCCATGGCCATCCGCCGCATACGTGCACCCTCCGTGGCTTGCTCTTTCATGGCCGAGCTTCCCTTCTTTACCGATCTATCTAATTGGAGTTCGTGAGAATGACGCCGACGTCGTTGGAGCGGCGTCGCGCAAAGGCAATGTCAGCACGGTCGTCGCCGTCCGCGTCGTTGCAGGACAGGCCACCGACGGGGTTGCCGACCGGGTAATCTCTTTCGTCGCGGCTCCAGTGCCCGTCGCCGGAGCCGTGGAGCACCATGATGTCGTTACTGGTCACGCTCGCGACGGCGATGTCAGGAACGGTGTCGCCATTGAAGTCACCGACACACATCGCGATTGGCGTTTGCCGGCCGCGGGTATGGCGCTCGGTGATGTTCGGGAAGCCACCCGTGCCGTCGTTCAGGAAGGAGACGACGTTACCTTCCTGCGAATCCGAGAAGGGCGTCGCGGTCGCCGTCGGGACGGGAACAGTTGCGGTCGGCGTCGGAGTCTTCGTCGCCGCTGCAGTCGAGGTTCCCGCGGGCGTGGACGTAACCGTCGGGGTGGGCGTCTGCGTCGGCTGCGGCGTCGCGGTCTTGGTGGGAACGGGCAAAGTGTCGAACTCGTTTAGAACCACGATGTCGTCAAAGGTGTTCCCGTCGAGATCGGGAAGGACGACGTCCCAGGGCGAGAAACCCTGACTCGACATGTCGGTGCGGGTGTACGCACCGCTCGCATCCGAAAGGAAAATCGAGACAGTGTTGTTGCCGCGGTTGGCGGTCACGATGTCGGCGAAGCCGTCACCATTCAGGTTGCCGATCGCGACGCCGCGGGGTTCCTTCGGGGTGGCGAGGTTGGTCTGCACGGCGAAGCCGGCGCCACCCGTATTGTGGAAGATGGTGAGTCGATTGCTCTCGGACTGCGTGACGGCGAGATCCTTCTTGTCGTCGCCGTCGATGTCCGCGATCGCGATCGAAACGTGACCGGTGCCGTTCGGCAGCTTGGTCCGCGCCAAGGTGATGAACTGACGACCACCCTGGTTGAGGAAAATGCTGATGTCCTGCGATCCGGCGTTGGCCGCGAGCAGATCCAGCTTGTCGTCGCCGTTCAGATCGGTGATGGCGAGCGCTTCCGGCAGCTGGCCCGTCTCGAGCGCGACGCTCGACGGCGCCGGCCCACCGAAATGGACGACCAGGCGACTGTCTTGACGGCTCACGCCGGCGAGATCGACGAAGCCGTCGCCATCGAAGTCGTCAGCGGCCGCGCCGCGCACGTCGCGACCAATCGAGGGTGCGGCAGGAAGCGGGGCGGCCGCGAAGTTTCCGAGGCCCGTACCATACAGCACGCGACAGCTCGGGGACGTGGCTGCCGTACAGCTGATCAGATCCTGGTGGAGATCCTCATCGACGTCGGCGATCGCATACCGCGCGACGCCCTGGGCCGCGGGAAGGGCGGGACCGACGCTGAAACGGCCACCGAGAGCGCCCAAGAGGAGCATCGGCGCTTGCTTCTTGCTCTTGAACTCGGCGAGCGCGTCCAGGTACCCGTTCTCGTCGAAGTCTGCGGCCGAGAGAGTCGTGATGCCTGTCGGAGCCGGCGTAGTCTGGAAGACGCGGAGCGGACCAGCACCGTCGCTCATGAGCAGCATCAGCCCCTTCGGCTTCGAGGTCTGGATGGTGAGGAGGTCGTCGAAGCCATTGCGATCGAAATCGCCGGCGATGATCGGACCCGTCAGATTGGCGGGTGCGAGCACGGGGAGGGGGGTGAAATTTCCGAGGCCGTCGTTCAGCAGCAGCGTGATCGACCCGCCGCTCTTCTTGCGCGGGACGATCGCGAGGTCAGGAATGCCGTCGCCGTTGAAATCACCCAGGGCCGCGCCGGTCTTCCGCTTCACCTGTGTGAGGAGACGGACCACGCCGAATTGGCCGAGGCCGTTCCCCTGATAGAGGCGGAGCTCGCCCTTGGAGTCCACGACGGCGAGATCCTTGTTGCCGTCACCGTTGAAGTCGGCGGCATCAATGGAGAAGAGGGTCTTGGCGACTTCCGCCTGACAGCTGACGCTGCAGCCGTCGCCCTTCTTCACGTTGAAGTCGTCGCAGGTTTCTCCGGCCTCGAGAACGCCGTTGCCGCAGTTGATGGGCGTCGTGGGAGGCAGCTCGAAGCCACCCGCCGAGTTTCCACGAAGGACGGTGATGCCGAGGCTATTCTTGGTGATGAGCGCCGGCACGACGGAGTCGGGAATCCCGTCGTTGGTCATGTCGGCCAGGACGAGCGAATCGGGAACGCCGGCCAGGCCCGCGAGCGGGGTCACGGTCGGTGCGGTGAGATCGAGGAGCTGCAGCATGGAGAGGCGCTTGCCCGCTGGATCAATGAAGACGATCTGGTTGTTGCCGGTTGCGGTTTGTCGAACGCGTGCCGTCGCCAGCGGAGCGATGACGCTCGCGGACGCGATGTTGAGCGGTGTGCGGAAGTTTCCGGGGGAGACGGCTCGAAGGATTTGGACGCTGTTGCTGTCGGAGTTCGAGACCGCAAGGTCCGTCAAACCGTCGCCGTCGAAGTCGCCGAGGGCGATCGCCTTGGCGTTCGGACCGGCCAACATGATGGAGAGCGGTACGAAGGTGCCATTGCCGACACCGGCGAACAGCTTGATGGAGGCATCGACGCCGAGGGTCGCGATGTCGGGGATCTGGTCGCCGTTGATGTCGCCAGCCGCGACGTACAGCAGACGATCGGACGCTGGCAGGGGCGTCGTCGCGAAATGGAAGCCGAAGCCGTCCCCGAGCAGGAGGTGGAGCGCCGGATCCGCCTGGTTGGCCGCCACGATGATGTCGGGGAGGTTATCGCCGTTGAAATCGGCGATTGCCGCCGAAACCGGGCGGCTCGCCGGCGCGGAAAGGCGAGGAATCCGAATGTTGCCCGCTGCGGAGAATCCGCCCGAGCCGTTTCCGAAGAGCAGGGTGAGGTCGCTCGACTGAACGTTGACGACAACCAGGTCCATCTCGCCGTCGACGTTGAGATCAGCGGCCGTCACTGAGCGGGGCAGGTTACCAACAGGCGAAACGCCGCCCGGGAGGAAGGTACCGTCTTCCTGTCGCAGGTAGACGGTGACCGTCTTGTCTTTCCAGCTGGCGACGGCGGCATCGACACGTCCGTCGTGGTTGAAATCAGCACACGTAGCGCCGCTCGGCTCGTCGGCAGTCGTGATGTTGGCGTCGTGAAGAAGGGTTCCGGGGCCAGAGTTCTGGAAGATGGTAACCGTATCCGAGTCGAAGTTTGCGGAGATGAGGTCGAGGATCTCGTCACCGTCGCAGTCGACGGCGCTCAAGCCCTGCGGATTGTCGTTGACCGGAAGCGAGTACGAATCGAAGGGAACGGTCAGGGCGGGTGCCCGGGTGACGAACAGACCGAGGCTGAGCGCAAAGGCCATGGCGCTCGTCACGAACCCCCGCGACCATCGGGCGCGCGGAGTGTCATCGTGGCGCCGGACATTTGGCTCAGCAGGGGTCGAAGGTTCGAGAAACATACGCCGGGTCTCCTCCTCAAGAAGCGTACAGCCATGTGTCAGATCGTCACTCGAAAGAGCCGGACCGATCAGAAAGGGCGCCACGAGTAAGGTGGGATGCTCCATCACGGCACAGATCGGTTCTGAACGACAACTTTCGAGCCAATTCAGCAAGGCTTATGCCGGTGGAAGTAATCGAATTCACAAGTGGTTATGGGTTCAAGAATGCACGGTTTTGCGATGATGCAAGATGGGGTTCCACTCGCGGTCGTCGGCAGTCGCTCCGGGGATGTCACAGCAAAGGTAAATCCTGGCGAACGCTAGGCAAATTGTCGAGCGACTTGGGTCGAAAGGGGTGGCGTCGAGCCACGAATCTACGGCACGGCTGCAGGGCGAGAGCGCTCACCTGAGACCCAAGAACTATGCACTCGCCCCACCTCGAAACGACGAGGGGGGCGCTGGAATACTCCAGCGCCCCCCTCTTATTCGAGATGGAGAAGTAGATCTACTCGGCGACCTTCAACTCGACCCGACGATTCTGGGCGCGGCCGTCGTCGGTCTCGTTGCTGGCGACCGGTTGGGACTCCCCGAGGCCGCGCGTGCTGAGGCGACTCTCGGCGACGCCTTCCTGGATCAAGAAAGCCTTGACGGCTGCGGCGCGACGCATCGACAGCTTGAGGTTGTAGTCGTCGGTGCCTTTTGCGTCGGTGTGCCCTTCGACGGACACCTTGAGGTTTGCGTTCTCCTTCAGGACGCTCGCGGCCTCCTTCAGGACGGGTGCTGCATCCGATCGAATGTTCGATTTGTCGAAGTCGAAGTTCACGCCGCGGAGGACGATCTTCTTCGCGACGGGAGCGGATGCGGGCGCGGCCGGCGGCGGGGGTGGCGCCGCAGGCATCGGCGCTTGATCCCAGAGGCAATGACCGACGAGCGCACCGAGGAGCGCGCCACCCACCACGCCCGTCGCGACCGCGAGGGCTTTGTCCTCGTTGTCGTTCCCGATGTCGAAGGCGCCCGTGTTGTTGCTCGCCGCGCCCGTCGCGATGCCACCGCCGACGGCGCCAGCGACGCCTCCACCGAACGCGCCGTAGCCCCACGGCTTCTGCATGCACGTGCAACCTGCGGCGAAGGTGATCATGAGCCCGCACGCTACCGTGAAACGCATTCTGACTCTCATCATCTACCTCCTTGTGGTTGCACGGGTTGGTCGCCTCGAACGCGCAACGGGATACGTGAGAAGCGGATTCAAAGTCAAGCAAAGTGCGGTCCTGGTGGAAATTTCGCACGCGCCATTTTTTTGTTCTTGCCTTTGCGACATGACGAGAGTATCACGCCTTGTTTCGATCTTTCCGCAACTATTTCGTCACAAAACTGTATCTATGGAATCATCTAGTGCGCGTCGCAGTATCTTCCGCCGAGCGACGGTGGAACGACGCGAGAGACTGTGCCCTGTGCACAAGACCCTGCACGAAGCGCGCAAGTTCCCGAGCGCGCATGCCGTCGGGAAGTATCCCCAGCTGTGGACAGTGTCGGTATCGGATGTGACGTTGACGTGGGCGGCGCGGGTGGTTGGGTGGCGTGAGGAGGAGGAGAGCGCGAGGGTGTGTCGAGGGAGGTTTCGGGGTGATGCAATCGCTGTGGGACCAGACGCGGATGGAGCTGCGGTCGTCATTGTCGGTTCAAGAGTACACCGCATGGATCGCTTGCCTGCGCACGTCGGCCACGCTCGACGACGCGCTCGCTGTCGAGGCGCCGAGCATCTTCCATCGCAATTGGGTGCATACGCATTTTCTCGATCGGATTCGTTCCACGGCGGCGCATGTCGCCGGGCATCCGGTTGCCGTGTCCATTTCAGTGGGCGCCGGAATCCCGCTGCCGATGAAGGTTGTCGCGTCACCGGTTCACGTCATCCAAAAGAGCGCAGCGCCGGCGCACCTGAACTTCAGCTTCGACAACTTCGTCGTCGGGCAGTGTAACGAGCTCGCCCACGGCGGCGCGCGGGCCGTCGCCGACAACCCGGGCGGGGTCTACAACCCGCTCTTCATTCATGGTGGCGTCGGGCTCGGGAAGACGCACTTGTTGCACGCCGTCGCCAACGCGGTTCGGCTGCGACACCGCAGCTATCGCGTACTGTCGATCGGAGCAGAGCTTTTCATCAATGAGATGGTCAGCTCGCTGCGTCGGCAACAGATGGAGCAGTTCCATCGACGCTATCGGAAGATCGATACACTGGTCGTCGACGACGTGCAGTTCATCGCCGGGAAAGAGCGGACGCAGGAAGAGTTCCTCCATACCTTCAACTTGCTGGCGGCGGCCGGGAAGCAGATCGTGCTCTCGTCCGAAAAGCCACCACATGCGATCCCGAATCTCGAGGCCGGACTCCGCAATCGCTTCGAAGGCGGCCTCATCGTCGAGGTCACCCGGCCCGACCGTGAGACGCGTCGGCGCATTCTCGCGGCCAAGGCGACTCAGCAGAGCATCGAGATTTCGGAAGCGGTCCTCGACTACCTTACCGAGAGAATCCGTGCGGCGAGTGTCCGGGAGCTCGAAGGCGCGCTCACCCGGTTGAAGGCCATGGCATCCCTCGTCGGCCGCACCATTGATCTCGCCTTGGCCGAGGAGACGCTCGGTCGGTTGTATCCGGCGCGACCCGACCGGGTTCCCGTCGAGCGCGTCGAAACATTGGTGAGCGAGGCTCTCGCCATCGCGAGGGCGACTCTCGTGTCGGGGCAGCGCAGTGGCCCCGTCGTCTTCGCACGGCAAGTGAGCATGTACTTGATGCGGAAGCAGATCGGCCTCTCGTTCGCCGCCATCGGGGAACGCTACGGCCGGGACCATACGACGGTCTTGCATGCCGTGCGCGCTATCGAGGCGCGCCGGTCATGCGACGCCGAGGTCCGGCGGTTGGTGACGTCTTTGGAGGAGAGGCTCTGAGGAGTAGCGGGGCGGCGGCGGGGAACGAGCTGTGGGGGAGGGGCACCAGCCGCCGGGCCACGGCGCTATTGAAAAGTCATTGCGCGTCCGTGGTGAGGCTGGCAACATAAGGCAACTTTCCGCGGAGGTGAGGCGATGCGATCCATCCTCGTCGGTGTTGTGGTGGCAGCGGTGGCGGCAGGGAGTCCGGCGTACGGCGGCAGTGTCGTCGACGATCTGGATCGACGGCCCGTTCCGGCAGTGGAGATCGAGGCGTCGAGGCGCGTCGTCCAAGAGCGAATGGAGGTGCACCAAACTCCTCCTTTCCGTGACGTGGTGGTCGAGGATTACCACAGCGCTGGTGCCGAGTTGGGTATGGGCGTCGCCTCGACGGTGCTCAGCGTTTTCTACACGCCGGTTCGTCTGGTAGTCGGTATCGTCGGCGCCCACCTGGGTGGCGTCGAAGGCTGGCTGACCGGTGGCGACCTCCGTACGGCGCGGTCGATGTGGCGTCCGACGGTCGAGGGCGACTATTTCATCCGCCCCGATCATCTCGACCGCACCGAGCACTACGAGTTCAGCAATGTCCGGCCGGTCGTACGCGAGCACTACACGATCCGCGGCCGCGAGCCGATCGTCCTCGACGGGCGTGCTGAGATCGAAGCTGCAGAGCTGACCGAGACCGTGGCGGTAGCGCCGGTCGAGGCGACCATCCAGCCGGTTGAGCCCGCGCTCGAAGACGGATCCGGCGACGATCGCTGAGGTCGTGCCCGACTCAGGGCGTCATCGTCATGGTGAGGCCCTGGGACT
Source organism: Binatia bacterium (assembly GCA_039917665.1). GTDB lineage: Bacteria > Desulfobacterota > Binatia > UTPRO1 > UTPRO1 > UTPRO1. The sequence goes on along the minus strand of JBDSJB010000104.1, from coordinate 11,852 downwards.
GCAAGAGCGGTCCTAGGGCCTCGATCCACTTCGCGTAAGCGTCTGGACGGACGTTCCACCATTCGTCCGTGACGCCTGCAACACAGCGCACTGTGAATGGTGCGTGAAGGCGGTCTGCGTAGAAGAGCGCGAGCGTGCTGTGCGCGAGCCGGCAGATCGGACCCGGCAGCTGCTCGACCTCGAACGCAAGCGTCACCGGACCATCGGCGTTGGCGACCCCCATCCCGAGCGTCACGGGCGTGATCGTGTCGTCGGCGCCGAGCTGGGGCGGCGGCGAGGCGGCGGGAAGTCCGGCCCCCGCGATCCCCGCGATTCGCGCGGCGCATTCCTCCGGCGACACGAAGTGTTCGCCCCCAGGACCGGTGCCGAGTGGGACGTCCCACGTTGCCACGCCCGCGCTATCGCCGACGACGACGTCGGTGAAGACCTCGATGGCGAGGGGTACCGTTCGTTCCACGGCTCCTGCCGTGAATGCGGCCACGGCTTCGCAATAGCCCGCACTCGCTCGAACCTCCGTGATGGCCGCCTGCGAGCATGCCAACAGCTGCCGCAGCTCCTCGACCGCGGCGATGAGCTCGTGTTCCGCGCCCAGGGGGTCGCGGCCGGCGCGACGGATCGTCGAGCCGAGCGCCAGGGTCCGGTCGAATGTCGGCTCGGCGATGGTCGTGGCGAGCGTCCGATAGCGCCGCGCGCATTCGGCGCTCATCCCCGCGTCTCGGATGAGGGCAGCCGCTTCTGCCAGGATATCGAGCGAGGTCACGACGCTGCGGGCTTTTGGGAGTCCTCGGGATTCGTCAGGCCGGAGTCCTCCATGAGGATGCTCAGCGCGGCGGCCACCATGAGGAGCTCTTCGCGTGAGGTCTTGAGCCCCTCGGTCCCTTTGGCGAGCGCGACGTAATCCTTGCGCTGCATCGCCTCGATCACGGCTGCGAACGCGTCGTGGAGGTCCTGCCACGCTTTCCGATAGCGCGTGTGTACCTCGGCGACGGCCGGCGTGGTGGGTTGGTATTGCGCGATCTCGGCGAGGTGCAACTGGATGTCGTCCATCGCGCCGCCGAGCGTCGCGACGACGTATTCGTCATCGACGTATTGGCTCCGCTTCACGTCTGCGATCGCCTGGAGCGCCTCGCCCTCGACCCTCGCCCATTTCTTGATCTTGGAGACGTACTGGAGCACGTCCTCGACGACGGCGGGATCGCGTGCTGGCGGGCTGGTGCAGGACAGGGCGCAGAGGATCGCGAGGAGCAGGAGACGGCGCATGGCGGGTCTACTTATCCATCGGTGAAGTGAAACAGAAGCACGGGGGAGGGGGGGAATTTCCTCACCGAAGTCTGGTGATAGGGCTGCCTCTCCGTGCGCTCGCGCAAAAACGTGCATCACTGAGATGCGTGACTCGGAATTCTACTAAAGGAATCATTGGTTTCTCAGCATATTCGTGGCATGCGCATTGCTTTCTGCTACGCGAATTCTGAACCTCGTCTCTTCGAAAACTACCCCCGCGAAGAGAACGAGCTGTCTAGCGGACCATAGGACGAGTGGATGCTTCTGGCGACGTGAAGCGTTTCTCCACGCGTGGGTCCGGCCGTTCCAAAGGGTACCCCACTAAACCCGAGTCGGAGGCATCACCCATGCAGGTAGTCCGTCGCTTCGCCGCTCTGGCGATCTTCGTCACACTGGTCCTTGGCTGTTACGCCACCCCATCCTTCGCGGTGTGTGGCGACCTCGTCCCCGATCCCGGAGAGCTCTGCGACGACGGCAACTTGGTGAGCGGCGATGGCTGCGACGCCAATTGTACGATCACCGCCTGCGGCAACGGCATCACGACCGGAACCGAGACCTGCGACGACGGGAATCTCGTCAGCGGTGACGGCTGCGATGCCAACTGCAAAGTGACGGCCTGCGGCAACGGGGTCACGACCGGAACCGAGACCTGCGATGACGGGAATCTCGTCAGCGGTGACGGCTGCGATGCCAACTGCAAGGTGACGGCCTGCGGCAACGGCATCACGGCCGGAACCGAAACGTGTGACGACGGCAATATGGTGAGCGGCGACGGGTGCGACGCCAATTGCACGGTGACTGGTTGCGGGAACGCGGTCACGACCGGAACCGAGACGTGCGACGACGGCAATCTGGTGAGTGGCGACGGCTGTGATGCCAACTGCACGGTCACGGGCTGCGGCAATGGGGTCACCACCGGTACCGAAGCCTGCGACGACGGTAACCTCGTGAACGGCGACGGCTGCGATACCAATTGCACGGCGACCGGTTGCGGCAACAGCATCATCAGCGCCGGCGAATCCTGCGACGACGGCAACCTCGTGAATGCGGACGGCTGCGATGCGAGCTGTCTCCCGACCGGGTGTGGCAGTGGCATCGTGACGGGCACCGAGCAGTGCGACGACGGGAACCTCCTGAACGGCGACGGGTGTTCCGAGGATTGCGAGCGCGAGTTCCTCAACCCCATTCCGTCAGCGGGAGATCACTTCGGGCGCGCGATCGCCGCGGTCGGGCTGAATCTGCTCGTGGGGGCTCCGCAGTTCGACGTCACCAACGCCATCAATACCGGCGTCGCCCATCTCTTCGCCGGAGGAACGGGAGCACTGCTCCGCACCTTCCAGAATCCTAATCCTGGTCCCGGCGACGATTTCGGTGCCGCCGTTGCCGGGCTCGGCAGCAACGTTCTCGTGGCCGCCCCCGCGGACGACACCGCGGGACCGAACGCCGGCGCGGTCTATCTCTTCAATAGTGCGACGGGCGTCCTCATTCGCACGTTCCTCAATCCGGATCCGGGCGTGAACGATGGGTTCGGGATGGCGATCGCTACACTCGGGAACAACCTCTTGGTCGGCGCTCCCGGTGACGCGTCGGGCGGCGGCGGGGGTGGTGCGGCCTACCTCATCAACACGACCAACGGGGCGGTCCTGCAGGTGTTCTTGAATCCGACGCCGGCGGCTGGGGATCGCTTCGGGTCCGCGATCGCTGCGGTCGGAGGCAACGTTCTGGTTGGGGCGCCGAACCACGACACCCCGGCGGCTCCGAACTGCGGCGAGGCGTACCTCTTCAATCCCGCGACGGGCAGTGCGATTCGCACGTTCGCGAATCCGACGCCCGCCACCGGCGACCTCTTCGGCTCGACGGTGAGCACTCTCGGCGCGGATGCGCTGATAGGAGCCCCGGTGATCGACCAGGGCGCCGTGAACGGCGGCGCCGTCTACCTGTACAACACGACGACGGGCGCCTTGCTCCGCACCTTCACCAGCCCGGTTCCCGTTCTGAACGATGCCTTTGGCTACGCGGTCGTCGGTATCCCGCCGGATCGCGTGGTGATCAGCGCGCGGTTGGAGGACAGCGTGGTGCTGAATTCGGGAGCGGTCTACGTGTACCACGCGGGCACCGGCGCCCTGCTCGACTCCTTCAAGAAGCCGGCCCCCGTCACCGAGGACCATTTCGGTGAGTCGATCGCAGTCCTCGGGCAACGCATTGTCGTCGGAACGCCACTCGACGACACCGTGGCCATCGACGCCGGGGCCGTTTACGCCTTCGACGATCTCTCCTGCGGCGACGGCACGACCGAGGGTGGCGAAGCGTGCGACGACGGCAACGTGATCGACGGAGATGGCTGCGATTCCAATTGCCAGACCACCGGATGCGGGAACGGCGTCGTGACGGCGGGAGAAGTCTGTGACGACGGCAATACCGTCGCGGCTGACGGATGCAGTCCGACGTGCACGCTCGAAGGAGCGTGCGGCGACGGCGTCGTCGGGCCGGGCGAGGTCTGCGACGATCAGAATCTCGTGAATGGTGACGGCTGCGACGCCAATTGCCGACCGACCGGATGCGGGAACGGCATCGTCACGGCTGGCGAGCAATGCGATCAGGGCGCGAACAACGGCCTCGACCTCTGCTGCTCCGCCACCTGCCGTGCGGTCGACAGCGACCTCGACGGCGTCTGCGACCAGGTCGACGTCTGCCCGTCGGTGTCCGATGTCGGACAGAGCAACATCGACGGCGACATCTTCGGGGATGCGTGTGACCTTTGCCCCGGCGACACCGACAACGACAGCGACAACGACGGCTTTTGCTTCGGCTTGACCTTCCGCCCGCCTGCGATCGGGAGTCAGGATCCGTGCTCACGCGGTACGTCCGGTGCCTGGACCCAGCCGCGCGTGACCCTCGGTCGACTCAACCGTCCGCCTGGAAGTCAGACGCTTCGCATGCGTGGGTTCTTCAAGACCGGGAGCACGCTGCCCGTGCTCGCGCCGGAACGGCATGGCATCCAGCTCCGCATCATCGACAGCACGGGATCGATCATCGTCGACGAGCATATCCCTGGTGGCGATCTCGTCCCGGGCGGCAATAGTGGCTGGAAAGCCTTCGGCAGTCCGGCGAGCAAGTGGATCTATACCGACCGCCAGAAGCCGCCGACTCACAACGGCATCCGGAAGCTGGTCGTGAAGGATCAGTCGCGCGTCGAGCCGAATCAGATCGCCGTCTTCTTGATCGCGAAGAACGGAACGTATCCGATCTCGAGCGGCTCTCAGGCGCCCCTGCGGGTGACCTTCGAGCTGAACGACGGTGCCTTCCCGCCAGGCGGAACTCCTGGGCGCAATCAGTGCGGCGAGGTGGCTTTCGGCTTGCCGCCGGCGAAACCCGCCTGCATCTTCAAGCCCGGCCTGCTCGATTGTAAGTGAACGGTGATCAGGGTCCGAGGGGGCGTCCTGCCGCCTCGGACCCTGCGCCATTCTGATCTTCGTTCTCGTAGGGGTTCGCGAATCGAAGGTATGCCGCTGTGCCGCGGATGCGGCTCACAAGCGGGTAGTGGCAACGGGAAGCGGTGTTTAGTTGACCGAGCTCGAACGCGGCGCCATGCCGTCCGACGATGCATCTTCGAGAAGGCTTTCCACCGCGACGCCGCGGCGCCCGGCAAAGCGCGCCAGCGACGCGCGTGCCAACTTGCTGGGGACCGAATGGCCCTTTTCCCAACGGTTCACGGTGCTGACCGTGATGCCGAGTGCGTGAGCGAATTCTTCTTGCGTGAGGCCGAGACGGCTTCGAAGATCGCGAATGACGGGTGCGAGTCTATCCACGTGTGCATGCCCTCCAGACCAGCAGAGGGAGCAAGACGAATGCCACGGCGCCCGCCCGTGTACACGCTGTCTTGGGGGCATAAGCGCTCCGCACGCCGCCGCAAAAGTGGCAATCCGCTGCCTCAACGTCGCAGGAGGAGGGGGGCGACTACGCGTATGATGCGGAGTGTATCCACGACCTTGCGGTAGTGGCTGCGACGCTCCGTCACCGGCGGGTAGTAGACGTCGACGGAAATCGAGCGGATGGGCACGCGGGCGCGTGCGGCGTAGATGATCGACGTCGATTCGTATTCGAAATGTTCGCCTTGCTGTGGCAAACGCAGCATCGTTGCGAGCGGATAGACGCGAAATCCCGACTGTGTGTCGGGGAGTGGCACTCCGGCGGCGCTCTGGACGCAGAGATTCGCGAAGCGATTGCCAAAGAGGTTGATGCCGGCAACTTCTTGATCGCCGCGGTGCCGCACGCCGATGACGATCGCCGTCGGGTCCGCGGTGGCAGTCGCGAGAAGCTTCGGGATCTCACGCGCGAGGTGTTGGCCGTCCCCGTCCATTGTGAGCGCGTGCGTGAACCCGCGGGCGTGAAGGGCGCGCATCCCCGTGACGAGCGCCGCACCCTTGCCGAGATTCGTTCCGTGCGCGAGCACGTCGGCGCCGTTGGCGCGTGCGATCGTGGCGGTGTCGTCGCGCGATCCATCGTCGACGACCATGATTGGCATGTCGAACGCGCTCGCGTCCGCGAGCACGGCTCCGAGTGTCTGGCCGCAATCGTACGCGGGTACGAGAATCGCCGCGCGGAAGCTCGACGCCGGGGGCTCTAGCGGTTGGGATGCGATCGCGATGCTACCTTGTCGACGTGATGTGACGCCCGAGAGCCGGTGTAGCTAGCGTGTCTCTGGCGGCGCGGCAATCGTCGATGGCGACACGCCATGCCTTGACCGAGCCAGGCTGTCGGGCGTAGCGAGCTGTTCGGTGCTTTCACTGCTCATCCACGCGGCGCTCGGCGCGCTCACGGTCTACATTTTCTACTCCGTGAACGCGTACCTCTATCGGCGCGATTGGCCCGGTGCCGATGTTACGTTCGTCGAGGGCGTCTACTACGCCATGGCCGGCATCTCGGTGTGTGCGGGGTGGTACTTCAACATCCGCTACGTGTTCGGTTACCCCGACGAGTACAGCTGGCTGCACTTCACCGGGATGTTGTTTGCCAACCCAGCGTCGGGCTCGGTCGGGCAGGACATGATCATCACGAACCTGGTCCTGCTGCCGCTCTGGACGATGATCGACGGTCCGCGCCGCGGTCTTCGCCACACGTGGATCTATTTCACGATGAGCCTGTTCACGAGCTTCAGCTGCGCGATGGGCTTGTTTCTGGCCGCCCAGGAACGCCAGGTGCGATGGCTCGCGGCGCGAGGATCCGATTCCCGACCGTGACGTCATCGTCATCGGCGCCGGGCACAACGGCCTGGCGGCGACCGCTCTACTTGCCGCGCGTGGGTTCCGCGTCCTGTGCCTCGAGAAGAACGCCTACGTCGGTGGCATGGCGGGTACGCGTGAGATCCTGACGGGCTGCCGGAACGACGTCGGGGCGAGCTTGCTCTTTCCGCTGGCCAAGGGCGTGGCGGAGGAGCTCGAGCTCGCGCGGTATGGCGTCGAGTTCATCGACCTCCCGATCATGGCGTCGAACCTGAACTCGCCGAGCTCGCCGCCGGCGATCTTCTATTCGAATCCGCTGCGCATGGCCCTGTACGTGCTCCGGCATTTCGGCGTGCGGGCCATGACGGGCTTCGTCCGGCTGATGGCGTTCTGCAAGTACCCGGCGAGCGTGATGCACCGGTTCACCCCGCGCAGCATCCCGCCGACGCTCGTTGAGCTGCTCGCGAGCGCGCCCGACGAACGCAAACGGCAGCAGCTGACGCTCGCATTCACGGGCAGCGCGATGGATTTGGTCGATCGCTTTCTCCCCGACGCGCGCAAGCATCGAACGCTCCGCGCCCTCGTGGCCTTTGCCGCCGTGCAATCGACGTACAAAGGACCGTTCACGCCGGGCAGTGCGCTCTGTCTCGTGTACACGTTTGCGCAGAATGAGGGCGGCGGGCTCATGCGGCGCGTGAAGGGCGGCATGGGCTCGCTCTCCGAGGCGCTGGCGCGGTCGATTGCGGACAAAGGCGGAGAGGTGCAGCTGAAGACGCCGGTCCGGCGCGTGCTGATCGAACACGGATGTGCGGTCGGGGTCGAGCTCCGCGACGGCCGCTGCATCACGGCGCGCGCGGTGCTCTCGAACCTCGACAAGCCAGCCACGTTCTTCGGGCTCGTAGGACGTGAACACCTCGACGCCGACACAATTCACAAGGTCGAACGCGTCGAGCACCGCGGCGCGTACGTGCATCTCCTGTTCAAGCTGCGGCGTCTGCCGCAGTACGGGCCCCCATTTCAGTATCTGAACGCCGACCCGAGGACGCGCTTCAATACGACGCTGGCTCCCGATCCCGAGCTGCAGCAAGCCAGCTACGAAGCGTGCCGGCGTGGCGAGGTGCCCGAGCATCCACCGGTCGGGATGCAGATCCCGACCGTCATGGATCCGAGCCTTGCCCCCGCGGGTTTCCACATCGCGACGACCTACGGCTTCTTCTTCCCCTGCGAAGCGCCGAAGGAGACGCGCGGGCGACTCCGCGACGCGATGGCGGAGCACATCCTCGATCGTCTGAGCGAGTTCCTCCCCGATCTTCGTGACTGCATCGTCGAGCGGGCCGTCTTTTCGTCCGAGCACTTCGCGACGATGCAGGGGGCGACCAACGGCGATTTCACGCACGGCCTGATTCACCCGGATCAAATGATCGGCGGACGGCTCATGGTGCCAGGCTCGGCGCATGCGACCCCGATCGCCGGCTTGTATCTCTGCGGCGCGTCCTGTCATCCAGGCCCTGGCGTGACTTTCCTGCCGGGGTATGGAGCCGCATACGAGGTGGCGAACGCGTTGGCGCACGCGTTGCCCGCAAGGAGAACCGCAGCATGATCGAATTGAAGGGCAAGGTCGCGATCGTGACCGGAGGTTGCAGCGGGATCGGGCGCGGTACGGTGAACGTGCTGCGCCGTGCCGGTGCGCAGGTCGCGTGCGTCGACGTGCAGGACGAGAAAGGTCGAGCGCTCGCGGGGGAGCTCGGCGCCGACGGGATGTACGTCCACGCCGATGTCACGGCAGAAGCCGAGGTTGCGGCGGCCTTTGGCGAGGTAACCGAACGCTTCGGCGGTATCGACATCCTCTTCAACAACGCCGGCGCCGCCGAGCCGCTCGGCTCGGATCCCTTCGACCTCGCGATTTTCGAGCGGGTCCAGAAACTGCTGGTGCACAGCATCGTGCTCGGGATGAAATACGCGGTGCCGTCGATGAGTGCTCGCGGCGGCGGATCGATCATCAACACGGCGAGCGTCGCGGGGCTCCAGGCGGGGTACGGTCCCTTCGCCTACTCGGTCGCCAAAGGTGCGGTCGTCCACCTCTCGCGTGTCGCTGCGGCGGTGCTCGCGAAGGACGCCATCCGCGTCAATGCGATCTGTCCCGGTCTCATTCCGACCTCCATCTTCGGGCGGGCACTCGGCGAATCGATTGCGGACGCGGATCAACGCGCTCGCGACATCAGCGAGCGCGCCCATGGGTTTCAGCCCATTCGCATCGCCGGTTCGCCGGAAGACATCGGGAACGCCGTCGCGTACTTCGCGAGCGATCTCAGCCGCTTCGTCACGGGCCAGTTCCTCGCGGTCGACGGGGGCCTCACGGTCGGACCCCGTCAAGCGTGGGACGAAGCCGCCGCCCTCGAAAGCTGGATGCGGATCGGCATGAGCCCCGAACAGATGGGCGCGCTCCTCGGGACGACGGAGACCTGAGCGGGATCGTGGCGCTCGCTCTCGAAGGACCGACCTCTCAGTTCTACGTGTCGCAACGCCTTCGGCTGCATTACGTCGACTGGGGTAACGACGCGGCTCCGCCGCTCGTGCTCGTCCACGGCGGGCGGGACCATTGCCGCAATTGGGATTGGGTTGCGGAGCGCTTACGCCGCGAATGGCACGTGATCGCGCCGGACCTCCGCGGGCACGGCGACTCCGGGTGGGTCACCGGCTCGAACTACGCGATGGTCGACTACGTGTACGACCTGGCGCAACTGGTCCATCAAAAGAGGCTCGCGCCGGTCACGATCGTCGGGCACTCGCTCGGTGGCGCGATCAGCCTGTCCTACACGGGCATTCATCCCGAGACGGTCGCGAAGGTGGTCGCGATCGAAGGGCTCGGGCCGTCACCGGCCATACTCGCGGCGCGGGCGCAAACCCGTTTTCACGAGCGCATGATCGAATGGATGGGGTCGATGCGCGCCCTCGCTGGGCGCATGCCGCGCCGCTACGCCTCGGTCGAGGAAGCGCTGGGTCGCATGCAGGCCGAGAACCCACGCCTCACGCCCGAGCAGGCGCGCCATCTGACCGTCCATGGCATCAATCAAAACGAGGACGGCACGTATGGATGGAAGTTCGATAACTACATACGCGTGTTTTCGCCCTATTCATTCAATCCAGACGATGCACGCGAGCTTTGGGGTCGTATTACATGCCCGACGTTGCTCGTCCGAGGCATGGAAAGCTGGGCCAGCAACCCGCTCGAAGACGGTCGCGCGAGCTTCTTCAAGGATGCACGCGTCGTGAACGTCGAGAAGGCCGGTCACTGGGTGCATCACGATCAGCTCGAAATGTTCCTCGCTACCGTGAATGATTTTTTGAAGTGAAGAGGCTCGAATCAATCTCGTGGATCACAACGAGACTCGTAACACGCGCAGCTGAATCCGCGCGTGAACGCCTACGTCACCGTGACGGCCGAGCGCGCGTTGGCCGATGCGCGGCGCGCAACGGACGAGCTCACGGCGGGGCAGGGTCGGGGCCCACTGCACGGCATCCCGATTGCGCTCAAGGATCTGTACGAGACCGCCGGCATCCGAACGACGGCGGGCGCAAAGATCCACGCCGACCACGTGCCGACCGCGGATTGCACGGTCGCGCGCAAGCTGCGTGACGCCGGCACGATCCTCCTCGGCAAGCTGAACACGCACGAGTACGCCTCGGCGTCACGACCAACAACCCGCACTTCGGCCCCACGCGGAATCGGTGGAACCTCGAGCACATCTCGGTGGCTCGAGCGGCGGCTCGGGTGCGGCGATTGCGGCAGGCCTCGCCACGGCGACGACCGGGACCGGTACCGGCGGCAGCATCCGCATGCCCGCGTCCGTTTGCGGTGTCGTCGGTCTGAAACCGACGTACGGACGCGTCAGCAAGGCCGGCGTGCTTCCGCTCTCGTACCTCTTCGATCATACCGGGCCGATCACCCGCACGGTCGAGGACGCCGCGCTCATGCTGAACGCCCTCGCCGGATACGACCCCGCCGACCCGAGCACCGTCCGTATTCCCGTCGACGATTACACGGCCGCGCTCGGCGGCGGCATCCGCGGCCTACGCATTGGGGTGCCGCGCTCGTATTTCTATGCCCAGCTCGACGATGAGGTCGCCGCTGCCGTCGCGCAGGCCATCGGCGAGCTTCGCGCGCTCGGGGCCGAGATCGTCGACGTGGAAGTCGCGGACGTCGAGCGAGGCGTGGGTGCGATCCTCGGCCTCGTGCTGGCGGAGGCGCTGGAGATCCACGCCGAAGGCCTCCGGACGCGACCGGGCAATTTCGGAGCCGACGTCCGCGACGTTCTCGCCACCCGATGCCGGACGGGCCCATGCTGATGGGTGCGCTCCGTGCGCGTGACGCATCTGCGTCGCGATCCGACAGACGCTCGAATCCGTCGATCTCTTGGTGACGGCCGACTACGCTCATCGTTGCCGCCCGGAGCGGGCAAGAGACGATCGGCTACGGCGGCGTCGAAGAGTCGATCTTGATGGCGATGATCCGCTGCACCGCGCCGTTCAACGTGACGGGGTTACCCGCGCTCTCGCTGCCATGCGGCTTCACCCGCGCCGGGCTTCCCATCGGGTTGCAGCTAGTCGGTCGTTTATTCGACGAGAGCACGGTGCTGCGGGCGGGAGGCCTACGAGCAGGCGACCGAGTGGCGCGAGCGTCGCGCGCCGCTCTCGATCTAGTTCCTCCTAGTCGAGCGAGCTCTGGGTCCACACCGTGCGATCACCGCTCGAGTGGTGTCGTCCTCGACGAGATTCCTCGTGACGGTGTGGCTATGGATCATTTGTTCTTGCTGATGATCGTTGCCGTCACATCGTCGAAGACGCTTGGGGCGTAGGTCGCGGTCGGCGTAATGGTGAGCGTCAGCGTTTCGGGCGCCTCGATCAGGCCGTCGGCAAACGTCTGCACCACGAGCTTTGCGGACTTCTTCTTCGCCGGGATCTCGATCGAGCCGGAGAGCGGCGCGTAGTCGACTCCGTTCGTGGCGCGGCCGCCGATCGTGTAGCTCACCACGAGTGGCTGGGTGGCGTCGCCCGTGCGCGCAACCTTCAGCGAAAGTTTGCCCTTCTCCTTCACGGTGGTCTTGCCCGTGAGGCTCACGGCGGGGAGTGCGGTCGTCGCGCCCGTCGCCGCGAACGCCACGAGGCCGTTCGTGGTGCTCGGCGCGAAGGTTGCCCCGGGTGCGAGACCTTGGACCTCGACCGCGGCCGGATCGCCGACGAGCGCGGTCGGCACGTCGAGGGCGGTGAGGGGAGCCCCGGCGCCTGGCGCGAAGCCGTTCAGGAACTGCAGGACGAGCGTCGTGCCGCCGAGGTCGGGGTCGGCGGTGA
>JBDSJB010000103.1:0-3209 GCA_039917665.1 Binatia bacterium | reverse complement strand
TCGTGCACGAGTTCCAGCACAACAAGATCAACGTCGCGTCGTACGACCTCGGCTTCCTCGAGAACGCGTTCCACCCGCGCTACCCGAGTCCGGTGCGGCCGGACCCTCGTCCGCTGTGGGGCATCCTCCTCGCGGTGCACGCGTTCCTTCCCGTGGCAGAGCTCTACCGTCGCATGCGCGACGCCAAGCACCCGCTGGCTCAGCAGTCCGGCTTCGAGACGCGCCTCTCCGAGATCGACCTCAAAAACCACGAGGGCATGGAGATGCTACGGGGCCACGCGCAATTCACGCCGGCGGGTGCCGCCCTGTTCGGCGACCTCGAGGCCCTCGAAACCCGCCATCTGGCGGAGCGGACCGCGCGCGGCCTCTCGAACGTCGCGACGGAAGTGCACGTGGCGTGAGGTGGAAACCCTCACCGTCGCACCGCGAATGGGCGACCGCGCTACGCGGGGATCGCTTCGCGGTTCTCGCGGGACGTCGGTGCGGCGGGGCGCTCGCGCAGGAGCTCGACGAGCGCCTCCATCACGTCCTTGACGCCACCGTGTCCCGCCGGATCGGTGGGGACGAACTCGACACCGACCGTCGACTTCCTGCCGCGAGCGCCGATGGTGAATCGCACCTCGACGCGCGCGTCGCCGGCCCCACACACCGCCAGCGTGGCGCTGCTCTCGGTCGGCCAGCGCAGCGGCTCGGCGCGCCATCCGGGAACGGCGAATTCGGCCGCCACCCGCTTGGTGAGGGTCGTGACGCGCTGACGGCCGCGCAGCAGCGTGGGATCGCTCGCAGCGTAGGCGGCAAGCACGGGGGCGGCAGCGCCAACCGACGTCTCTGCCAAGCGCGCATGCACCCATTTGAGCAAGGTGGCGAGGTCCTCGTCCGGCACCCCAGTGTCGACCTCGACGTCGACGTCGTAGGCGTCGCACGTGATGATCGGCGCACGCCCGCGACCTGGAGCGACGAGTACGAAGCGCGCGCGCGCCCCGGCTTTGTGTACGAAGGCGATCTCGATCCGCCGCCGCCGGTCCTCGCTGCTCTCCTGCTCGACGCGCCACGAGGGAGGAAGGCTCCGAGCGGCGATGGCCGCGCGCAACGCGACGAGGTGCGGCTCGACCAGCAAGACGAAGTTCCGTCGCTCGGGATCCAAGGCGAGCAGCGCCTCACGGCTGACGGGCTGGAACTCGTCCTCGCCATGCAACTTGAGATAGACCCGGAATATCCCCGTGCACCGCGACTTGAAGACGCACGCGTCACAGCCGGGAAGGTACGTGCGCAATGAGCCGTGCCACTCGTACTTGTTCATCGCGTCTTCGAGGCCGGTGGCGTCGGCCGACTTGGTTACCGTCTCCTGCCCGCCGTGATGAATGCGCGAGCCCCACTTCGGCAGGATGCAGTAGGGAAGATTGCCGACGTTCACATCGAAATCCTGATCCCAGCGATCGAAACCGGCGAGCATTTCGTCGTAGTACGGCGCCATGTCGGAGTACCGTGGCATGAGCTCGCGGAGGTATTCTTGATCGCGCTCACCCGTGCTCTCGGGCCGGACGATGTCGATGTGCAGCTGGCGGACGCCGTACTGCGCCAGCAGCTCCGGATACGCCGGCAGCGACCGGTAACTGCGCTCGTTGACGCACATGTTCGCGGTGACGAGCTGCCCGCGACGTTGAAGCTCACCCAGCCCGTAGAGGATGCGCTGGAAGGAGTCGGCGCGCTCGGTCGTCGCGACGTGGGCCTCGTCGGTGGCACCTTGGATCGAGATGCGCCACTCGAACTGTCCCAGCGCCACCACGGAATCGATGAATCCGGGGTGCGGGAACATGACGCCGTTGGTAAAGATCACGATGTGCTCGAAACCGAGCTCCACCGCTTTGCTGACCGCCTCGAGGAAACGCTTGTGGGTGGTCGGCTCGCCGCCGAGGAAGGTCAGGTGGTAGGCGCCAGCGGCACGGGCGGCCTCGAGGGCCTCGAGGATCGGCTCGAGCGGCACTGCCCGGGCAATCTTCATCGCGGTCAGCTGACCGCTGGAGCAGAAGACGCAGCGGTTGTTGCAGAGGTGGCCGAGCTGGATCTCGAACTTGTGCCCGGATCCCGAAGTCGTGACCGTGGTGGCCGCGCGGCGATCTTCCTCGGTGATGTACGTGCCTGCGGCCATTGCGGAGGCGGATCGTAGTTCCCATGGCTGCTGCTGGCAAGGAGTTTTCGCAGGTGGTCGCCCCCCGGCTCTTCAAAAAGAGGGTGCCAGAGGCCGAGCCCGTCACGGCGCACAGCGCGGCCCTCTTTCGCTTCGGGGAACAGTGCAACAACGACTGCCCTATGTGCAGCAACACGGGGGAAGCCTCCCTCTTCTTCCACCCGACCGAGATCCTCCTCCAGCGCGCCGAGTTTCTGCGTCGCTACGGCTTCAAGCGCGCGGTCGTCACCGGCGGTGAGCCGACGATTCATCCCGGCTTCTGGACGGTGGTGGAACGGCTCGTCGCTGACGGCTTCACGTGGGACATCAACACGCACGGCCGCACTTTTGCCAAGGAGGGGTTCGCGCGCAGGGCCGCCGATCAGGGGCTGAAACGCGCAATCGTCTCGCTGCACTCCCATGTGCCGGCGACGAGCGCCACCATCTTCGGCACCCGCGAGCACGCGCACCACGAAACCGTCGCCGGCGTCGACCGCCTCGTCGAGGCGGGCGTCGGCGTCACGCTCAACTGCGTGCTCACCCGACTGAGCCTCGGCGAGCTCGACGAGTACCTGCGCACGGAATTCGCGCGGTATGGCACGCGTGCGTCGTTCAAGTTCGTCTTCCCGACGACACTCGGGAAGGGCGGCGCCTGGACCGGCATCGCGCTGCGGTACGCCGACGTCGGCGAGACCGTCCAGCGGTTGCGTGCGACCGCGCGCGAGCTCGGCGCCGCGGTCGTCTTCGAGTCGTTTCCGAACTGCATTCTCGGCGACCCCGGCGCGACCAACCTCGGCCGATCGGCCTTCGGCGAGACCCACTACCTCGACGACGCGAGCGGCGATCGCATCTACTCGATGCGCCACATCGAAGCCGAGCTGTCCGCGTTCGCCGAAGTGTGTCGGCAGTGCACGGCGCTCCGCGCCTGTCCCGGCATCTCGCGCCAGTACGTCAAGCGCCACGGCACAGGCGAGCTCGTCCCGTTCGGGGCCGCACGCAGCAGCGTGGCGCGCACGACGGAACCGACGACGCGCGCCAACTC
>JBDSJB010000102.1:0-4047 GCA_039917665.1 Binatia bacterium | reverse complement strand
GGGGTTGCTTTGGTAGGGTTCGATTCGGCGCGGGCGGAACAGCCGCTCGATTGTGATCCGGATGCGCTGGTAGCGGCGATCACCGAAGCGAACACCCAGGGCTCAGGGCAGATCCGGCTTGCTTCGAACTGCATCGATTCGATTACGACGCCGGCTACCGCGACCGAGGGCCTGCCGGTGATCACCGGCGACATCGCGATCTTCGGCGGTAGGACTCGACCATCGCGCGCGCGCCGCAGGCGGCGACCTTTCGCCTCATCACCGTGGATCCTTCGGCCAAGCTCAGCCTGCGAAAGCTCAGCATCGAGGGCGGCACTACGCCGGGTCTCGTCGGCGGCATCCTCAACGGCGGCACGCTCGAGCTGCGGGCCGTCACCCTGCGCAGCAACACCGCCGACAATGGCGGCGGGCTCGCCGTCTCGTCAGGCGCCACGGCGACGGTCAGCAAGAGCTCGCTGATCCTCAACAACACGACCGGCGTCGGTGGCAGCGCGTTCATCAACAGCGGCGTCATCACCGTGAAGAAGTCGATGATCGCCAACAACGTCGCTCCCATCAACGGCGGCGGCGTCAACACGCAGTCGAGCGGCGAGACGACGGTGGTGGACTCGACGGTTCAGTTCAACACCTCCGGCTCGCTCGGAGGCGGACTCTCGAATCTCGGCACGACGACCATCGAGCGTTGCCTGATCACGCGCAAGACCGGCAGCGCGGGCGGTGCGATCGCGACCGGCAACGCTCAGGTGACCATCGAGCGTTCGGTCATGTTCGAGAACACGCCCGACAACTGCTCGCCGCTCAACACGATCGCGGGTTGCCTCGACTAAGGCAGGCGTCTCAGTGCCGGTCCCACACGAGCACGCTCGTGTCGGGACCGGCGACGTCGAAGTTGCCTTCCAGGTTCACGCGGATACCGCCCGCCGTCGAGGCGAGCCGTCGGCCGTCGGGTGACCACGCGACGGCGGTCACGAGATCGTTGTGGCCCCGCAGCGTGTCGACGAGCGCGCCGCTCGACCCGTCGTAGAGCCGAATCAAATTGTCGGCGCCGCCGATCGCGATCAGCCGCCCGTCGGGGCTCCAGTCGAGGCCGTGCAGGGCCACCGGTTTGTTGCGGTCGTTCGTGATGGTCGTGCGGCGACCCTCGGTGCCGGTCGCGCCGTCGAAGACGACGAAGGTGCCGTCCGTCCACACCGCGGCGACGTGATGACCGTCGGGTGAGTAGCGGGCGTTCCAGCTCGGCACTTTGACGGGACGCACGGTGCCGTTCTTGAGCGTGCGGGTCGGCTCGTACTGCCAAACCGGGTCACGGCGCACGCGGGTCGGGTACCGCCAGTTCCACGACCAGTAGGCGCTTTGATCCTGCTTCGCGAACTCGTCGACGATCGCGTCGTCCCAGACGTCGCCGTCCGGCATCGGACGCGGATCGAAGCTCCAGGTCGCGATGCGACCAAGCCGATCGCTGGTCACGAGTGCGCGGCCGTCCGGGCGCCATGAGACCGACGTGACTTGCTCGCCGAGCCGCGGGTTCCAGAGGCGCACGACCTTCCATTGGTTGCGTCCCGGCGTCACCTGCCAGAGTCGCAGCGAGCCGTCCTTGCTCGCGCCAGCCAGGAAGCGGCGGTCGGGCGAGAACGCGAGCGCGAGAATCCAGCCGTTGATCTCGAGCAGGCCGTTGCGCTTCTGGACGGTCGTCACGCCCTTCGCGTTGGTCACCGCGCGCTCCGCGATCTCCGGCAGCGCGCCGTCCTTCACGAGGTACTGGCCGAGCTTGCACGACGTGCTGCCCGGACCGTCGGCGTCCCAGATCTTCACCGCATGATCGCCGGCGCCGTCGGCGAGGAGCTCCATGCCGAGCTCGGGCACGGCCGCCCATGCGAGCGACACGACCCAGAAGCCGTGGCAGTCGAAGCTCTTCAGCAGCGCGCCCGATGCAACGTCGTAGACCTTCGTGTCGTAGCGCAGATTGCTCTTTGGCGGCTGGGGCAGCACCTCGCTGCCGCGAAAGTGGCCCCCGGCCGCGATGCGCGTACCGTCGGGCGACCACGCGACGGCCATGCCGCGACCGGGAAGCGCGAGCGACTGCGCGGGAGCGAAGAGCTGATTCGTTTCGGCGACGGCGAGAGCGGGGGCGATCCAAACGACGAGCGACAGCAGGAACGTAAAAAGAAACATCGGCACACCTCGAACGCGAATTCATCCGGCGGGAACGAGATCGGGGGCCTTCCGAATGAGAAGGGGACGCGACGGAGGGAGGACAGAAGCGGAGGAGGCCTCCGCATACTAAGGGGCGCGTAGTGGCGGAAGAAGACGAAGAACGATGCGACAAAAAGTTTCGTCGTCGTCAGCGAGCGGAAACGCAGCAGAAGAACGACGAGACCATGCGCCACGCCATGCCGATGCTCAGCGCCGATGGCGCACGCGGCAATCTGCGCCGCAGCGCCGCAAGACCTCTCGTCGCTGCGGCGCGCAATGGACGCGTGGAAGCCGTGAAGAAGCGGGACATGACCTTCGGGGGCGCGATGTCGGTGGACGTGATCGCGCGCTGACGACGCAGCGCCCCCGGTGCTAGTCGGAATCGGCGGTGCGCCGTCGTTCGAGGCGGAGCGCGGCGCGGCGAAGCTCGGGTCGCGCGGCGGCGATGGCGCGCGCGGCGGCGCAGGCCGTGTCGTCGTCACCGTTGATGCAGAGCCATGCCGCGGGAGCAAACGACGCCGGGTTGTCGCCGCGATTGCGTACGGCCGCGGTGACGAGCCGGTCGGCATTCGCGAGAGTCGTCGGAAGCGGCGCGAACGGATCGAAGCCAGGCTGCAGGAGGCGATACGCGTAGTCGGCGATGAGGGTCGCGAACGTGCCGGTGCGGCGTAGCAGGATCTCGCCGGCGTCGTCCCAATGGATGCGCGCAGTCCGCTGTCGGGAAGCGGCCCGCGTCGGAGAGCTCGTTGGCGCGCGGGACCGACGGCAGCGCCCAGTCGGCGCCCGCGACGAGCCCGTTCCAACGTTCCTGCGAGCGATACGCGCGATCACGCCTTCCGTTTCTCAGCTGTTTCCCTAAGCACGCCTACTAGGCATCACCGAATCCGAAACTTTTGTGGATTTTTTTCTTCCAGGCATATCCTAGCGCACGATCGCGCTGGCATCGTCGGGCAGAGACGAGTTTCTAAACTCGGAGGTGCGCGATGATGCGACGATTTGGGATGGTGCTCGCGGCAATGACGTTGGCCGTCGCATTGAGTGCGTGCGGCGACAACGACAACGACGACAACTCGAACGGCAACGACAACGACGGCGGCGGGACGACGCCAACCCCGCGGGTGACGGCAACGACGGCGAGGTCTGCCGTTCCAACCCCGAGCGCAACGTCGGGGACGTCCCCGGTTCCTAGCCCGAGTCCGTCGGCGCATCCGGAAACCCCGTGTCCAGAGATGGTCACGTACACCGTCGTGAGCGAGGGCTCCGATCTCGATGTCGGATGGACCGGCATCTACCACGACACGATCCTCGGCAGTGGAGGCTCCTTGAGCTTCGCGCTCGACTGCGCCGGCCAGGTTCTCGGTGAGTGCGGCGATTGCGCGCTGACGGGACCGATCGCGAGCACCACGGTGGTCGATAACCAGCGCTGCACGAACGGGACGCAGACGACGTGCACGGGTGATGCGGAATGCGGCACGGGAACGTGCGAGTTTTTCTTCGGCGCGCCCTTGCCGATCCTCGGCGGCGGCGTTCCGGTCTGCGTCGTCAATCAGGTGAACGGACCCGTCACCGGCGCCATCCAGCCGGAGCTCGGCACAGGGACCTCGGACATCGGCATCATCTTCACGACTTTCGTCGGCATCTCGGCAGACCAACCATGCCCGGTGTGTACGGGTGCAACCCTCGGGGCGACAGGGACGTGTCTGGGCGGCGCCCGCGACAATGAAGCATGCACCACGCACACGGTGGTCCCGAATTTCGGCAACACCAGCTTCGACTGCCCGCCGAGCCCGAGCGCCGACATCGGCGCGTCGACGTTGCCGCTCAATCTCACGACCGGCACCCGCGAGATCTCGG
>JBDSJB010000101.1:0-2739 GCA_039917665.1 Binatia bacterium | reverse complement strand
ACCCAATCCTTGTTCTCTTCCTTCTTCTGCTTCACGAAGTCGCGGTAGCCGCGGCCGCTCGTGACGGTGAGGCCCGCGGCTTCGAGGGCATCGTTGACGGAGGTGAGATAGTCGGGCGGCTCCTCGTCGGCGGCGAAGACGAAGACGCCGGGTTTCATCGCGAAGCGCACGGTGGTGTTGCCCTTCACCTGCCAGCCGGCTTCTTCGAAGATCTTCTGGAGCTGCTTCTGAAAATCGGCGGCTTCCGGGTTGTTCGGCACGACGGCGAACCAGACGGGCGCGCCGGGCGTGGTACCGAGCTTCTCCAGCATGGCGGTCTTTTGCTCGGTCGTGATGACGCGGGCGGCGACGGGGGCCGCCGGGGCCGGTGGCGGTGCGGCCGGCGCGGACGCGGACTGACCAGCCGGTGCCGCGGCAGGAGCCGCGGGCTGCGCGGCGCGCATGCGGGCGATCTCGGCGTTCAGGTGCGTGATGTACCAAACGACGCCGATGGCCAAGACGAGGCCGGCGATCCTGACTGCGAGGCGGGAAGTCATCGTCGAACGTGTTTAGAGGAGAGCGGTCCGGCTTCGCAAGCCGCGATCACGCTTTGCGATGCGCCCACGACGGCGGATGTTCGGGGTCGAGATCGTGAGGACCATAGGGGATGCCGAGCTGCCCTGGCACCCACTGTGGTGTCCACGCGGGCGGGAAGCCCCGGTAGGGCCCGCGGTC
This sequence comes from Binatia bacterium, assembly GCA_039917665.1. Classification (GTDB taxonomy): domain Bacteria; phylum Desulfobacterota; class Binatia; order UTPRO1; family UTPRO1; genus UTPRO1. Next base: position 2,025 of record JBDSJB010000101.1, on the reverse strand, counting down.
CCCTTCGAGGGTTTCGGCGACGCGTGCGGTGAGCTCGAGCAGCTCGCTTTCGAGGTGCCGGCGGAGCGCCTCGACGGCCGCCTCGTCGGCATCGGGAGCGATCCAGTACGGGCCGCTCGCGAGCGTCAGGCGCTGGGTAAAGGGCAGGGGGATCTGGGTGCGGTCCCACGTGTTCAGGGCGATGCCGCGGCGATAATGGGTGCGCACGAGCACGATCGGCGCCCGGCAGGCGCGTGCGATCAGCACCGCACCCGGCTTCATGTGGTAGGCGGGACCCTGCGAGCCGTCGACGGTGAGCCCATAGATGACGCGCGGGACGGTTCGCATGTGCTCGATCAGGTCGCCGAGCACGTCGCGCCGCCGCGACTTCGACCCCGAGCCGCCGCGAAACACGACGAAGTTGCAGAGCCGCAGCATCTCGCTGATGACCTCGCCAAAGTCGCTGACGCTCGCGAGGGTGTGGCCGTGGAAGTGGCGGTAGTTGTACGCCACCGTGAAGACTTCCTCGTGCCAGAGCGCGGCGACGGCGCGATCGTGGCGGTTGGCGGCGTCGAAGAGCACCTCGTCGAGCTTGCTCCCGTCCTCGCGCGAGGTCAGCCGAACGATGGTCATGTAGAACATGTAGAGCCGCGGCACGACGAGCACCCCGAGCGCGATGGCACGCGCCGCGAACCAACGCCGCACGCGCTTCGCGAGCCGGGGCCGACGGCTCCTGACTGGTGCCGGGGACGGCGAATCGGGCAGCGTGCTCATCGCGCGCCTTCTATCGCGCCGACTTCGCCTTGTCTTTCTCCGAGGCCTACGGGACAATCGCCGACTGCATGGCCACGACCTTCACCGTCGGCGTCGCCCAGATCGATTGCCGGCTCGGCGACGTCGAGGCCAACCTGGCCGCGTACGAGCGCGAGCTCCGCGAAGCCAAGGGCCGCGGCATCGACCTGTTGGTTTTTCCCGAGCTGAGTCTCACCGGCTACTTCCTGAAGGACATGGTCTCGACGGTCGCGCTCGACGCCGCGGCGCCGGCGTTGCGGCGCCTCCGCGAGCTCAGTCGCGAGACGGTGGCGTTCGTGGCGGGGGCCGTCGAGGAGACCCCGGAATACCGCTTCTACAATTCGGCCATGTTCTTCGACGGCGGCGAGCTGCAGCACGTGCACCGTAAGGTCTACCTGCCGACCTACGGGCTTTTTGACGAGCTCCGCTACCTCGCCCGTGGGGACCGGCTCGGCGCCTTCGAGAGCCGCTTCGGTCGGAGCGCGCTGCTGCTCTGCGAGGACCTCTGGCACCCGTCGACGTCGTACGTCGCCGCGATGGATCGCGCGCTCACGTTGATCGTGCCCTCGGCAAGCCCGATCTGGGGCGTCGAGCGCGGCGAGATCCCGGAGAACGCCGCCTACTGGCAGCGCGTGAATAGGGTGACCGCGGAGTCGTACGGCATGCACCTCGTGTACGCGAATCGCGTCGGCTTCGAGGACGGCGTCGGCTTCTGGGGCGGGTCGGAGATTCTGTCGCCGGGCGGCGAGGTACTGGCGCGCGCCCGTTACTACGAGCCCGACATGATCGCTGCCCAGATCGATCTCGGCATCGTGCGTCGGAAGCGCATCGCCGCGCCGATGCTGCGCGACGAGAACATCGATCTCACGATCAACGAGCTGATGCGCATCCGCGGCCGCGAGGCGGTCGGCGTCGTGAAGGCATTGCCGGTCGCGTCCGCGGCCACGCCGCGTCTCGTGACGAAGTCGGCGCGCGTCGCCAAGACCGCCAAGCCGGCCGCCAAGGCAGTGGTGAAGCTCGCCAGCGTGCGAAAGCTCGTGAAGACTCCGAAGGTCGGCGAGTCCGGGAAGATCGCGAAGACGCGGAAGCCCGCGAAAACCGGGAAGGCCGCACGCCGGCGATGACGGCCGCGCGCGTCGCATCGGCGCCGACGCCGACGATCCCGATCAACACGGCCGTGGTCCGCCGCATTCTGGTCGGCTTCATCCGGAACGAGGTACGCAAGGTGGGCGTCGAGCGCGTCGTGCTCGGGCT
>JBDSJB010000100.1:0-3125 GCA_039917665.1 Binatia bacterium | reverse complement strand
CGCCCTGCTCTTGATCGCCGCCCTCACCGCCGGCAACGCGCGCGGCGTGGACGTCGGGAAGCGCATCCAGAATCTCTTCACGGCGGTGAAGGTCGCGACGCTGATCGCGCTCGCGGCGCTCTGTTTCGGCGTCGGATTCTCGTGGGAGATTGCGAGCGCCAACTTCGCCGCACCCTGGACCAGGCCGCCCGACGCGTTGCCGCTCACGGCGGCCGTCGGCAGCGCCATCGTCGGCGCCCTCTTCTCTTCCGATGCCTGGAACAATCTGACGTTCGCAGCGGAAGAGGTGCGGACGCCCGAACGAACGATCCGTCGCGCGCTCGTCGCGGGCACCATGCTGGTCGTTCTCCTCTACCTCGCGACCACGCTCGCGTACCTCGTCGTGCTCCCTGCCGTCGGCAGCCCCGACGGCGCGACCCCCGTCGCCCGCGGCATCGCTCACGCCGATCGCGACCGCGTCGGCAGCGCCGTCATGGCGGCGATCGTCGGACCGACCGGCGCCGTCATCATGGCTGCGGCCATCATGGTGTCGACGTTCGGCTGCGTGAACGGTCTCGTGCTCTCCGGCGCACGCGTCTCGTACGCCATGGCGCGGGACGGGCTCTTCTTTCAGTCCGCCGGTCGGCTGTCGGCCGCCGGCACCCCGGCCGTGGCACTCGTCTTCCAGGGGGTATGGGCGGCGGTGCTGACGCTCTCGGGCACCTACGGCGACCTGCTCGACTACGTGATCTTCGCCGCCCTGCTCTTCTACGCGCTCACCGTCGCCGCGACGCGGCGCTACGACGACCACGCGACGGCCGCCAAACGCGCGCTCACGATCGCCTACATCGTCGTTGCGGCAGCGATCATGCTCGACCTGTTGATCGTGAAGCCGCGCTTTACGTGGCCGGGCCTGGCGATCGTCGCGTCGGGCGTGCCGGTCTACGCGTTCTGGCGGCGCAGCTCGGCCCCGCCGCTCAGCTGAGCGCGGCGCTCTGCCGTTTGAGCAACGCCACGCAGCCGCTCGACACACCGATGGCGATGATCACGTAGACGATGCCGAAGATCGGTCTTCCGAGCGCCTCGTCCGACATGCGGAACGTGAAGAGAATCAGATTGGCGATCACCCACGCGGCATAGACGCGGCCCATCGGCAGCGCGTACGCGCGCATGCGCAGCACGCCGAGCCCGTAGACGGCGAGAAAGACGCCTGCGAGCGACGCGAGGATCAGATTCCACGTCCCGTGCTGGCGCATGCCGAGGAACACGAAGCCTTGGTGCATGTTGAGCTCGAGCGGCTTCGTGAAGTTCGAGATGGCCAGCACGCAAAACAGGACACCACAGATCTTGAGCAACGTGCGATCGTTCACGCTTCACGTCCTTCCGACCCGTTCACGACGGGCACGTTCGCAACTGCTCGGAGATCTTCTTCGGCGTTTCGGCATTGGCGCTCGTCAGCATCTCGGCCGGGACCTGACGCAGCACCGTGCAGGCGCGCGCCTTGTCGCCGAGCGCGATCGACAGTCGCGCCGATTGGTAATGCGACTCGAGGAAGCCCGGCTTCCCGGGCGGCGCCGTGAGGATCTCGTCCCAGAGCGCCCGAGCCTCCGCGAGCTTGCCTTGCGCTTCGAGCACGCGCGCGGCACCCGCGCGCGCCGACACGACATCGGCAGAGTCCTTCAAGACAGCCTGATACAAGCTGAGCGCCGGCCCGAGCTCTTTCGCTTCCTCGTGCAGCGACGCGGCCGTCGACTGCAACCGGCGCCGCACGACGGGTGACAACGTTCCCGCCGACGAACCCGACAACGCCTTTTCGCTGAGCAACAGCGCCGCGCGTTTGCCCGCCGCAGCGGCTTCGGGCTTGCCGCCCGCCTGCTGGCGCGCCGCGGTCGTGAGGAAACGCGTCGCGAGGTCGTCGAGGTACGTCGGCTCGAGCGTCGCGACCTCGGGCCGCGCCGCCTCGACCGCCGCCGCGTCGAGGTTGCCGAGCCGCGACACCGCGAGCAGCCGGAGCTTCACGACCTGCGCGCGCTGGCTCGCGAGCTTCGGATATTTCTCCTCGAAACCGTCGAGCAGCACCACTGCGCGCTCGTAATCGGGCTTGTCGCTCAGCGCCGCGAGGTAGGCGCCCATCAGCGCGGCCTGGCCGTTCATGTCGGTGAGCGGCACGGCGAGCTCTTTCGCATCCTGCGCCTTCACCCGTGCCCAGAAAGCTTCGAGTGCGGTCTGCGCGCGTGTCATGAGCGCGGGATCCGGCTTGCCGTTTTCCGGCGTCTGCTCGAGACGCTTCACGATCACCTGCGCAGTCGCGAAGGCGGCGCGGATCTCGAACGGCGGGTCGCCCTTCACCTGAGCAAACTCGGCCTCGGCCTGCGGGTACTTTTCTTCGCGTTGGCGGAGCTCGCCGAGACGGAAGCGCGCCTCGGCGTTGGCTTTGTGCTTCGGGAACTCCTTCAGGAACGCGGCCAGCGCCTGCTCGTAGGCGGGCTGGTTCGTCGCGCTCGGATCGGCGGTGTACCGGGACTCGGACGCCTTGAAGCGGAGGTAGCCGGCGTCGTCGCGATACGATCCGGTCTTCTCCGCTACGACCTGGTCGAAGACGGTGATCGCGCCCGGAAGGTCGCCGGTTCGATACTTGGAAAGGCCGAGCAGATAGCGCGCTTCGCCCTGATTTTTCTGCGCGCCCTCGTCGGTCGACGCGAGGATCTGCTCGAGCTTGGGGATCGCTTCCTTGAACTTGCCCGACGCGACCAGCGACTTCGTCACGTCCCAATCCGACGGCGGCGGCGGGACGTCCTTCACCTTCTGCGCACCGCTCGCCCAGTTCTTCGGATTGTCGAGGCCGTTCCGCACGACCTGAGCCGCTCGGGTACCCCACGGACCGCCGCTCGACTGCAACTGCGCGAGCATCGACGACGCCTCACCTTGATAGGCGCTCTTCTGTCCGGGCGAGCTCGCAGCCGCCATCAGCAGGGCGCGCGCCCGGGTGTATTGCGCGCGCGGCTGATCGCTCGGGCTTGCTCCGTCGAGGGCCGCTTTCGACGCCCGGAGCGCGTCGGCGCTGCGGCCGACCTTCACATACGACTCGGCGAGCGCGAGCTGCGCCTTCCGAACGCGCTCCGCCGACGCGCCCTTCATCTGCGCGA